>NZ_JBFOCS010000066.1:0-66234 GCF_040907905.1 Aeromonas sp. s13
ATTGCAGGCAGGCGTGATAAAGCCATTACTCAAACTGTAATCCCAAGGGACAAAACGACCGATGGGTACGCTCCATCGCAACACAGTCTCAAGTTGGGGTAATTCATCCTGATAAGCGGGATAAGGCACAAAGTTGCTGACGCCTAACCGGATCACCCCGACCTCAGACCAATTCGCCGTCACGTTTGCTACCCCGCTCGCCAACGTGATCGTGGTTGGCGAAAATGCTCCGCTGACGCCCGTTGTCGGCGCTAACAGGGCCCAAGAGAGCGTTTTATTACTGGTAGTAAACCCTGGGGTTAACTGATCCTGAGTATTGACTGCACTGGCTTGTAAAGTAAAAGGCTCGCCCGCTTTGCGATAGATAGGACAAGTGGCATAAGTACTGTCGTTATTTCCCGAGCACACACTCTGTCCTTGAGCCTGGAGTGCGATCGCTTTGGGAATCACGGCAACGGTATCACTACCGGTCAACTTGAGGGTGCCTGTGACATCATTCTTAAGGAAAGTAGTATCCAGTCGCAACACACCGGCATCCGGATATTGCAACGTCAACTGGCCAACTCCATTGCTATCGAACGATACGTTAACGTTCCCACTTGGCGATATTGTGCTGCCATTGATCGTCGGCACTGCATTGCTGGCAGTATCAGACACGACCTTGGTAGAGCCGAATTGCAGGGTCTGATTTCCTGTCAATAATGGAACGCATACCTTGGTTGCTCCAACATCGCTGGATTTAATGGCTCGAATCGTCGAGTTTGTTGAACTACCGGCATAAAAGGTGGAGAAATCAAACTGCAGAGCAGCATCGGAAAAATTCATAGAACAACTGCTATCAAGCACACCATCGCGATAACAACGTAATAACGCCGAGGGATTTGCGCTTGATAACCCAATGACAACACTCTTGGCAGCCAGAGAAGATAATGTGATATCAGCTGTTCCTGAACTACCCAAGCTGACCGGGTTACTACTCCATCCGTTGCTCGGCGTCATACTGACACTGGCGTTACCTTTATAAAGTTGGCTACAACTGTTATCAAGACACGCGGCAAGCCGAACCTGTGCGGGTTCACACGTCAATGAGGAAGAAGGATAATAAACCTCATAATGGTCAACAACCGCCGTAGCTGTACATTGGAAAGATTGGCTATCGATGCGCGAGTTATTGCCTAACACCACGGATTTACCATTCACGCGCCCCATTAAATATGAAGCCGAAGATAAGTTAATAGTTTTAGCTGAGCTATCTGCTTGATAGACCATCCCGGATAGGGTTGAACCATTGGCTAAATATGCACTATCATAAACAACCATCAGTAACTTACTGATGTCACCGGAAATATTTGAGCCAGGACTGTTAATGTAGCTAGCCGATCCCATATCGAGATTTTTAACAAATATACGAACCGGGCCATCAACAATGATCGATGTATCATTATTCATCTTCAATGTTTCGATCCAGTAATCGCCAGCGGCCAACTTCACCGTATAATCTCTACCACCACGCCCACTTCCCAAGTCAAGAACTTTAATGCTAATACCCGAGTTCTCGATATTTATTTGTGACTGATGAGCTGTGCTAATTGTCCCAAACTGATTGCCCTCTACGGCAGTGAGAAAACGCGTTTCGGCAAAACCAACGGAAATGTTACTACCTGCACTTAATGGAAACCGGGAAGAGGGAGCGCCAGACCAGCCATTTACCATACCTGCAGCAACACAAGCGCTATTATCACAGTTTAGACCAGATGTACCTTTTATCTGACCATTAGGACCGTATCCAAGGCGACCCCCTTGAGAACCAAATAACTGCCCTGCCGTATAATTCGTACTCCCTGAGAAGTCAATTCTGTCGCTACTTTCTCGACCTTGGGCTGGATAAGGAAAAACCTGTGTACATAAATCATCAAGTACAGGAATATCATTTTTAGGCGTGTAACGCAGGATCATATCATCCCAGCTTATATCATCCCTATCTCTGGCATTTACTGTTTCGATCCATAATTCGTAATTACCAGCAGCAAGCTCATAGTTTATATTCCAATTGACATCCCCATTGCTATTGAAGTAATAAACCAATGGTGTATATGCACTACCAACTGGACGGATGAACATGCGTGAACCGTTATTCACGCCCCAATCACGCAAGTTATATAACGTGAGTGCATTCAATTGTGACCGCTTATTAAGCGTGAATTGATACAATATATAAGTACCGTTTGGCGCGGGGGGATACCAGCGAGTAGCATCAGTATTCTCACCTATATGGGAACGTTCAATAAAATGGAACGCTGTCGTAGCACCATTGGTTACCAACCTTATATCTTTGAATGAAAAGTCATCCCAGTCTCTACAATAAGGGTCATACGCCCCCCAATAGTACCCATTTGAAAAACAACCACCCCAAACAGCCATCTTGTACTCACCGGGGTTTAGCAACCATCCGCCATAACGAGATACCCTATCCCGTGAATAGTCATTAGCCCTCTCATTCAGCACTACATTTCCTAGGCTGTCCCAAATAACAAAATTAGCTCCTGCATCCAAACCAGTAGCGCTCTCAAGCCGGAGCTCGGATAAGGTCACAGGGTGACTAATATAAAAATGGATAGGGTTGACAGGTATGTAAGCCGAAAATCGAGTCGAAACCAAGGTAGTTGGACGAAGGGCATTACTTGTATTATCACCAATCAAAAACTGTCCAGGTAAAACAATATCTGCTCGAGCCAACTGAGAGACCAAAAGCAGCAGCCATAGCAAAAAACACTTCATTTTTTGGCTCATATCTGGCCTCCATCATAAGCTTCGACCATCAGGGTTCGGCTCACGGCAAAATCAGGGTTGGCACTGTTAAGGTCCGAGCTGCCACAGGTTCCGACACTCTCGAGACGATAGCCATTGGTCACAGATCCGTTGTAGGTCACCGGCACCGTGGCGCAACGAACCACAGCCTGACAGTTGGTCAGCCCTGGATTGCTGGCAAAGCTCAGTGGGCTGCTTGCCAGGCAGACCGCTGGGGGGGTCGGTTGGGCAAGCGTGCGCTTGGGGAACAACCGATAAAGCGCCACTTCCAGCCCGCTCTGGGCGGCCAGCAGGGCCCGCACGCTGCGCACCTCCACGGTATTTTTCTCGCCGCTATCGACCAGAAAACGGCCCATGGCAGCCGCCAGCAGTGCCATCACCACAATCACAAACAGGGCGATCATCAAGGCACTGCCTCGCATCCGTCCGAAAGCCTGTGGATCAGGGCACATTGAACACCTCTATCTTGTGGTTGAAGGTGACCGACTCCCCCTTGCGTTCGAACACAAAGCGCATGCCAAACTCCCCTTCGGCGTTAAACGCCGAGGTTTCCCGATAGAAGGTGCCATTACGAAGGGAGTCCGCCATCAACACGCCCTGTGCAGGTAAGGATGCACCAATGGGGGCAGCGGCACGGGTCAGCGTGTTTCCTTCCACACAGTAGCGAACCTGCTGGTTGGCAAAGTAGACCCGGCTGCCTGGAGAGAGGCCAGTCAGACTCTCGGCACTGGTATAGCGGATAGTTTGCGCTCCGGATACGGGCGTCAGCACATCCGTGACCCTGGCTACGCAGCGGCCATAATCGCAGCCTGCAGTAAGCGAACCGACATTTTTGTCCGGCACGGGGAATACAATCAGCTGATCGTCTTTTTTAACGGCGGTGGCATCCACATCCAGCGGATTGGCAGCAGAAGCCGGGGTCGCCATCACCAGCTCAAGGGTGGCCGTGCTCCCCGACATGGCGCGGTTAAGTGCCAGATAGCGGCTCGAGGTGCTGATGGGCCAGAACCGCAAACAGGCGCCGGTGTCGACCCATGTCCCGCCAGTCGTCTCGATCCGCTCCGAGCCCGGCACCGCATCACGCAGTTCGCGGTTAAGCCGCTCCATGGCGAATCGGGCATCGCTCATCAGTTGCTCACGGCTGCTGGCATCGCCATAAATCTGGGTACCGATACCGATAAACTGGCTGGTAAAGGTCGCCATTATCCCGAGCAACAGGATGACCATCACCAGCTCGACCAGGGTAAAGCCACTGTTACCCCGAGGTTTACGGTCGGTTCGATTGGCCGCCGGGCTTAATCTGGCGCCGGAGTTGGCTAGGGGCGCGGATATTCTGGTAGAGAGGCAACCCCCAACAGCAGAGCGATCCATCAGTAATTCCCCCGATAGAAGGAGAAGTCGAGCACGCTCTGATCCGGTAGCTTGATCTGCAGATCAATACGCTTGCCCACAGAGCAGGGTGCGGCACAACTCTTGAAGGTGCCGTCGCTGAAATCGGCTCCGCTCACCGCAATTTTCACCTGATATTTGCGATACTCCTCGCTGCTGACTCCCGTCGCAGTCTGAGTCAGGGTGTTGGCATCCACCCAGTTACCTGCGGTATCGAAATCATCCACATCGTTATAGGCATAGGATGCGGGCTCGCCATCAGGGCCATAACTGGTGGAGCAGGAAGAGATCGTCACCCCTGCCACCTGCTCGCCACAACGATAACGACCACCGTTATGATCCGAATGTTCATCAAACGACTTTTGCAAGATCTCGCCGGAGAGGCGCTGGGCCAGCTGGGCGGCGCGTACCTGCTGCACCGGGTCTACCGCCTGCGGCGCCTGATTGATAAGCAACCCCAAAATGCCAGTCAAGGCCACCGCCAGCAGCACGATGCCAACGATCAGCTCAATCAGGGTGAAACCACGCTTAAGGGATCTCATGGATATATCCCTCTGACTCAATCTGGATACGGCTGGTTTCGCGACCATCACTCACCAGCAAGGTACAACCGGTGGCGCAGCTGCCTAGCGGTCTGCCCATCTGATCGAAGCGCAACACGAAGTTGTTGCTGTTATTGAGGGAGATAGACATACCGGCAGAGGGGGTCACCAGCCGACCACGGCTGCGCAGATTGTCGGTCCAGCCACTGCTCAGATCATCGCTGGCGGGACACGCTGCATAAGTACGGTGGGCAAAATGGGGGGAGGCAACCACCAGCTGGGTGCAGCGGTTGGCGGGCTCATGCATATTGACGGTCTGCACCAGCCGCAAGCGGGTCAGCAGCTCGTCACGTACGGTTTGAGTTTCAAAGCCGCCTTTGCCCAGCCATTTGGGCACGGCAAAGGCGGCCAGAATCCCGAGTAACAGGATCACCAGTACCAGTTCAATCAGGGTAAAGCCTTTGGTGGCAGGTTTTGGATTATTCATGCCCGTCATAGTAAAAGCGAGGCTTAAGCCTCGCTTTTGACCAACCGCTTAAGCACACTTACCGCCAGTAACCTCACCTTTTTTGACCATGGCAGCAGCCGTTGCACTACTGGCCTCGGTGTAGATTACACAAGGGGAACTATTAACTGCATTACCATCCTTATCTGTTGAATAGAATTGATAGGTAGGTGGTGTAGATTTATCATCAAGAATCTCACCTTTCCAAGCTCCATCAAGGCTAATTGCCTTTTCAATGCCAGCCGAGGCTGCAGTCGGATACCCAAAGTGAGTGGCGACAACTCCCCCTGCAGATTCTACTGAAGGCGCTGGATTATCTGTTTTCTCAGCCTTCTCTTCCCCTTCAAGAGCAGATTTACTGTAAACCAGTTGCATTGCACTACTGATACCCGAAAGTACACCATCTGCAGCGGCCTTCTTGGCATCATCCTGCAGATTCAGGAACTTGGGTGCAGCGGTGACCGCCAGAATACCCAGAATGATGATCACGATAACCAGTTCGATCAGGGTAAAACCCGCCTGTTTTTTCATTTCACTTTCCTCTGTCAGTTAATATTGGTGGTCACCTGACCGGACGCCGGACGGTAACTGAAACTCATAAATGCATCAGTCTTGCCTTGCGGATCCTGATACTTGCCATCACTGCCCTTACTCAAACTATTGACCAAATAGTAACGGCAGACCGAATCCAGTCCATTACTGCTTACTGTGGCATAGTATTTCAGGTCATTGCCGCTACCGCGCACTTCATTGAAGCTGGCCGTAGCCTTGGGCGGGTTTTGCAGTAACCCCTCCCAAATATTGAGACAACGTTCGGCGGTCAGATTGGCCGGATCCACATCGGGATTACCGCTTGCAATGGTATCCATCGGATAGCCGGGCGACAGCTCGCCGTTACTGATCTGGGTCTCGGTCGGTGTGGTCAGATAGAAGCGACTACCGTCATAAAGCACGGTATTGAGGCTATCCTGTTTGGCGCGACCTTCCGCCTCCCATTGCGCCCGCACCAGTGAAACGCCGGTAGCAAAACCGCCAGAGACCCCCTCCACGCTAGCCTTTTTCGCTTCGTCAGTCACATCGAGAAAGCGCGGCAGTGCAGTCACCGCCAGGATCCCCAGGATCACGATAACGATCACCAGCTCAATGAGGGAAAAGCCGGCAGACCGTCTTCTCATCTCGTTTTCCGGCATTGTTGGTGCCATTGGTTTCATTGTCATGCTCCCTCCGTAATGCCCCGCATTATTTCATGCAGGCCCAAAAAAATCATGTAGTTGGGTCATATGATTAGTTTCATTCAAGGCTTTTTCATCACCCGCCCGTCAGAAAACTGATAAACCAGCCAATAACCATCCCACCCCATCTCGCAGCCATTGCCATCGGGGCGGGCCAGAACCTGCAGGGGAGGCATGCCCCCCTTCGTCTCCCCCATCAGTACCAGCCACAACTGACGGCAATTTTCCGAAGGAGATTGCAGCGGCACCAGCCCCAAGGGCCACCCTCGGGCATCAAACTGCCACCCCTTGCCGGCGACATGCAGTGTCTGCGGGCGCCGCTCATCGAGCCAAATGCCGTGCAAACGCTGTGCCCGCTCGGCAAATTGCTCCCCCAGCAAGGTGAGAGTGAGCTGCTGCGCCTCTTCCCGGTGGCCCTGATAGCTGCGCACCAGGGTCGCCACAATCACCATCAGCAGGATGATCACGGCGATCCGCCGATATCCCGTCAGCCAGCGATCATCCTGCTCCGTCTGTCTGCTCATCCACCCCTCGACTCCACCGATCACTTGCCACAAACGGCCCGCATCATGCCCGCCATCCAGAAGTGAAGATCGCTTGTACAGGCAGGCGACTTACCACGAACCGCGCGCATCATCTCCCACCACTCAAGCGTGAAGATGCCGAGTTACTTGCCGCGAACCGCGCGCATCATGTCCCACATGGGGGTGAAGATACCCAGTGCCAGGATCAGTACCATCACCGCCACGATCCCGATCAGGATCGGCTCGATCCGAGCGGTGAGACTCTTGAGGTCATAATCCACCTCCCGCTCGTAATACTCGGCCGCTTCGTGCAGCAAGTCATCGACCTGACCGGTCTCCTCACCCACGGCGATCATCTGCATCACCAGCGGGGTGAACAGGCCGCTGCTGCTGGCGGTGCGAAGCAGGCTCTCGCCCCGCTCGATACCGACGCGCATATCCCGCACTCGCCCCGCCATATAGGCGTTATCCACCGCATCGGCCACCAGGGTCAGCGCCGTGTTCAGCGGCACCCCGGCTTTGAGCATCATGGAAAAACTGCGGGCAAAACGGGCCAGCAGGGAGCGCTCTATGATGGTGCCGACGATCGGCAACTTGAGCTGCCAACGGTGCCAGATCAGCTTGCCCTTGGTGGTGGCAACCCAGCGGCGCCAACCGAACACCATCCCCGCCAGAATAGCGAGCAGCAGCCACCAGTAGTTGACAAAAAAGTGCGAGGTGGCGAGCAGAATGCGGGTCGCCAGCGGCAACTCCACCCCGAATTTGGCGAACATGCCGGCAAACACCGGAATCACCATGATATTGAGGATCACCATGGCGATACCAATGGCGATCATCACGAAGCTGGGGTAGCGCATGGCGGTCTTGATCCGCTTGCGGGTCTCCAGCTCCAGCTCGAAATAGTTGGCGAGCTGCAAAAAGGCCTCTTCCAGCTGACCTGTGTTCTCACCCACATGGATGATGGCGACAAACAGGCTGCTGAATACCTTGGGGTGCGCCTGCATCGAGCTCGACAGCGGACGACCGTTGCCGAGATCTTCCCCCAGCGAGTGAAGCGCCCGCTTGAGCGGCTTGCTGTGAGTGCTCTCCTCCAGCCCGGCGATGGCACGCAGGATCGGGATCCCCGCCCGGGTCAGGGCATACATCTGGCGACTGAAGATCACCAGCTCATCCAGCTTGACGCCCCCTTCCAGCAACAATGACCAGTCGATGGCAGCGGATTTGGCCTTGCCCGGTTTGAGCTCGGTGGGCATCACGCCACGGCGCATCAGCTGTTCGGCGGCCGCCATCTCATTGGCCGCTTCGACCACGCCACTGGTGGCGTTGCCCTGGCTGTCACGCCCCTTGTAGGCAAAGTTAGCCATCGCTTACCCCAAATCCTCGGCCAGTCGCAGCACCTCATCCACCGAGGTGATCCCCTGACGGGCATAATCGAGGGCAGTGAGGGCCAGCGGCCGGTAGTGTTCGTGTTGACGGGCCGCCTTGGCGAACCCTTCCGCATCGTTGCGGCGCAGAGCATCCATCATCGGCTGATCCAGCTCCAGCAGCTCGTAGACCCCGATCCGGCCGGAATAACCGGTAAAGTTGCAGCTCTGGCAACCCCGGCCCTTGTGGTAGATGTGCTGGCCGGGCGCCTCGCCGGAGAGCACGGTGAGCCAGGTGGCCTGCCCTTCGTCGGGCGCCTTCTCCTCGACGCAGTGCTCACATACCCGCCGCACCAGCCGCTGAGCGACCACCGCCCGCAGGGCGCTCGCCACCAGATAGCCGGGCGCCCCCATGTCGATAAGGCGCAAGGCACTGGTCACCGCATCGTTGGTGTGCAAGGTGGTCAGCACCAGGTGACCTGTGATGGCGCCACGCAGACCGATCTCAACCGTTTCGTTGTCCCGCATCTCACCCACCAGCAGGATGTCCGGATCCTGACGCAGGGTGGAGCGCAGCACGTTGGAGAAGGTGAGGCCAATCTTGGGGTTGACCTGAACCTGATTGACGCGGGAGAGACGGTATTCCACCGGGTCTTCTACCGTGATGATCTTGTTGCTGGACTGGTTGAGCTCGGAGAGGGCGCCATAGAGGGTGGTTGTCTTGCCGCTACCGGTCGGGCCGGTCACCAGGATCATGCCGTGCGGGCGTTTGAGCTGACGACGGAAACGGGTCAGGATCTCAGGCGGCATGCCGGTCTCGGTCAGCGACAGGATGCCGGAGGATTGATCCAGCAGACGCATCACCACCGACTCGCCATACTGCACCGGCATAGTGGACATCCGCACATCCACATCGCGACCGCGCACCTTCATATTGAAACGGCCATCCTGCGGCAAGCGCTTCTCGGAGATATCGAGCCCCGCCACCAGCTTGAGGCGCAGCACCAGCGCCTGGGCGATGCGCACCTCGTTGAGGATATTCTCGTGTAGGATGCCGTCGATCCGCTGGCGAATGCGCAGCACCTTCTCGTCCGGTTCGATGTGGATATCCGACGCCCCCACCTGCACCGCATCCTCGAACAGGGAGCGCAGCAGCTTGGCCACCGTCGCCTCCCCCTCGTCGTTGGCCCCCAGATTGCTGGAGCCCAGCTCAAAGCCGGAGTCCTGATACTCCTCCTGCAGCTGTTCGGCGAAACTTTCAATCTCGCGGGTACGGCGATAGAGGCGGTCGAAATACTCCAGCAGCTGCCCTTCCCGCGCCACCGCCAGCACCATAATGCGCGGGCTGAGCAGGGCGGCGATGGCATCCAGTGCGCTCAGATCCGCCGGATCCGACATGGCTACCGTCACCTTGTCGTCGGTAAGGTTGACCGCCAGCGCTCGATAGCGACGCGCCTGCACTTCGGGCAGCAGCGGCACCGCAGCGGCGTCGATGGTGAGGTTGTTGAGATCGAAGAAGGGCACATCCAGCTGGCGGGCGAGAAACTGCAACAGCTGCACCTCGCTGATAAAGCCGAGGTCGATGAGGGTGGTGCCCAGCTTGCGGCCGGTCTGACGCTGCTGCTGCAGGGCAAGCTGCAGCTGATCATCAGAGATGATCTGCTCTTGTACCAGCAGGTCGCCGAGGCGCATTTTCAGTCTGGGTTGTGCCATGTTTGCTCCGATCTCTGTTACTTCACACCCGTTGCCGCATCCGATTCCGCTTTGCTAATCGAACCTGCTGTTTATCAAGGGGTTAGTTGGCCAATTCGTTGTTCCAGCCAGTTGGTCGACGCCTCGCCGAGGTTGCCGTGCAGCAGGGCGTTGCGATAGGCATCGAGCGCCCGCTGGCTGTGACCCTGACCATCCTCGGCCACGCCGAGGCCAAGCCACCAGCGGCCCTGATCCGGCTGCTGACGCAGCAGCTTCACATAGAGCGCCGCAGCATCGGCATTCTGGCCCAGCTCCTGAGTCAGCCCGGCCCAGGTCGCGTAATAGTCCATGTTGCTGGCGAGATCCGGCTGATAGCCGGACAGCCAGCCAAGCGCCTGCTGCTGCTGCCCCTCGCTGATGGCAAGGCGGGCCAGTAGCAGACGAAAATCGGCCTGCTGGGGATCGAGCCGGATCCCCTCTTCCAGCAGCTGACGCGCCTCGGTCAGGCGGCCCTCGCCGTAGAGCAGCCCCGCCAGCTGCTCGCGCGCCCCTTGGTTATAGGGGTCGTGGGCCAGCACCTGATAGTAGTTGTCCTGCGCATCCCGCAGGCTTCCCTTGGCCATGGCGGTCGTCGCCTTGCGCTCCGCCAGTGCCGCCAGCTCCTTGGCCGACAGCTCGACCGTCTCGATCTTCAATACGCTCGGCTTGCGCGGCGCGCTGGCGACTGCCTGCTGCTCTGCCGCCAGTTCGGCGTAAAGCTCGGGCTGCAGCTCTTCATCGGTCGGCTCGGACTCGTCAACATCGCTGGAGGCATCAAAGGGCGCACCGTCGGCTATGCTGTCCGAGTCATTCTCGCCTGCCTCATCATTCACCTCATCCTGACTTGGCAACGGCAGCGCGGCCGCCACCTCGACCGGCTCGGGCTGGCTGACTGGCGCGGCGGCCCTTGCCACCACATCGGGAGTCACCGCATCGGGAGCTAGCACTTCACTGGCAGCCGTCACGGTATGGGTCTGCTGCCAATAGATCCAGGTTCGCCAACCAAGGATCCCCAGTGCCAGACCGCAGATCAGGGTCAGCAGCAACATCCACCATCCCTGCTGGCGCGCAGGGGCAATATAGACAGCAGCACCTTCGGATCCTTGCTGGCGCCGGTCCAGATCTTTCAGCATCTGGTTGATAACGCTCATGGCCAGACTCCATAAGCCAGGGCGCACCCCAGCAACAGTAACAGGGGCCACCAGCGCCGTGGCGCAAAGCGGCTCGCATCGTCGGTATCGCGAACGGCAAGCCGGACCAGACGACTGTCGACCTGACGCACACCCTGACCATAGGCCAGCATCAGGCACTTCTGCGCCAGGATATTGATCAGTCTCGGGATCCCTCGCGATGCGCGCCACAACAGGCGCATGGCTCGACCTGCAAACAGCGGTGCCCCGCGGTAACCGGAGACCTGCAATCTGTGCTCCAGATAGGCGCGGGTCTCGTCAAAACGCAGCGGCCGCAGGCAGTAGGAGAAGCCAATCCGCTGGCGCAGTTGGCGCAGATGCGGCTTGCCCAGTCTGGTATCCAGCTCCGGCTGGCCGAACAGCACGATCTGCAGCAGCTTGCTGGATTCGGTCTCGAGATTGCCGAACAGGCGGATCGCCTCCAGCGTCTCGTCCGGCAGCGCTTGCGCCTCGTCGATCAGCACCACCACCCGGCTGCCCTGCTGGTGCAGGCTGATCAGGTGACGATGGATGCGATCGGTCAGATCCAGCTCGCTCTGATCCCGTACCGCCAACCCCAGCTCCAGCGCCAGCGCGATACGCAGCTCGGCCGGAGTGAGATGGGGATTGGGCAACCAGGCAAGCCGCACCGGACGGGCTTCCGAACCCAGCTCGCTGAGCAGCTTGCGGCAGAGCAGGGTCTTGCCTGTACCCACCTCGCCGGTCACCTTGATAAAGCCCTCCCCCTGCGCCAGCGCCCAGTTGAGCACCTGCAGCGCCTCTTCGTGAGGCGGCAGGCCGTAGTAGAAGCCGGTATTGGGGGTGAGGCTGAACGGCGCCTCCTGCAGGCCGAAGTGGGTCAGATACATGGGACCTCACCTGCCACGACAAGCAAGCCGCCTGTGCTGGCAAGGCAGTACAGGCCGTTCGGGATAAGGGTGACCGCATCTGGTGTCATGGGTCAGCCCTTGGCCGGATACCACTTGTCGAGCAGCTCGGAGGAGCGTTGCAGCTCGTTTTGCCAGGTATCTTTCTCCACCACGGTCGGTTTGAGCATGATCACCAGCTCCACCTTCTTGGTGCTCTCGCGGCGGTTGGTAAAGGCTTCACCCACCCAGGGAATATCCCCCAGCAGCGGCACCTTGCTGACGATCTCCTGCTTGTCGGTCTTCATCAGGCCGCCGATAACGATGATGTCACCGTTATTGGCCTGCACCACGGTATCCGACTCGCGGATCGAGCTCTTGGCGAGCGGCAGTTGCAACTTGCCACCCGAGGTACCCATGTCGATTACCTTGTTTTGCTCTTCGGTATCGATAACCGAGGGATGGATATGCAGCAGCACCTTGCCCTCTTCATCGATCTGCGGCGTTACGTCCAGCGCAATACCGGAGAAGAAGGGGGTCAGCTCCACGTTAGGCGTCTTGTCTGTGCCCGTCGAGGTAGTGGTAATGGTGGTTGACGCATTGGTGACGTAATACTCGTCCGTCCCCACCTTGATCACCGCTTTCTGGTTGTTGGTCGCGGTGACACGGGGACTGGAGAGGGTATTCACATCGCCCTGGGTCTTGAGCAGGTTGACCGCCACATTGAAGTTGCCATCAGAGATCTTGAAGCCTGCACCGCCCCCCAGCGCACTGAAGATCTGGTTGGGGGTGCTGGGCAGCTGAGTATTGGCAAGCGACTGGCCACCGGTAATCCCCTTGTTGCCATCCCAGCTGGCGGAGAGACCGCTCCAGTCCACCCCCTGCTCATACCCTTCATTGAGGGCAACTTCGATGATCCGCGCCTCCAGCACCACCTGCCGCTTGAGGTGACTCTCGGACTGAGTCAGAAATTCACGCACAGCCTTGAGCTCTTTCGGATAGGCGCGGATGGTGACCAGACCCGCCTGCGGGCTGGTGATCACGGCGCGACCGTCACCCGTGCCAATCAGGGTCTGCAGGGAGTCGCGCAGATCGGTCCAGTAGTCGCTGTTGGTGTCGGTTTCGATACGGGTGCCGTTGTTATTGTCACCGCTCGAGTTGTTGCTGGTTGAGCTGTTGCTGCCGCTGTTGTTGTTAGATGCACTGTCAAAACTGCTGTCGCTGCTGTTATTGCTGTCATTGGCCGTCACCCCGCCTGTGCTGACCGAGGTGCGCGAGAGGCCACGGCGGGACATCATCAGGTAGTTGACCGGGATGGTTTCGGTACGCAGACCCGCCGGATAGATATGGAAGACATTGCCCTTGCGCTGCACGTCGAAGCCGTACATATCGCCCACCACCGCCAGCACCTCTGGCAGAGTCACATCCTTGAGCTCGACGGAGACCAGCCCGGCCACCCCGGGGTGAACCGCCACGCTGTAGCGGGAGCCCTTGAACAGGGAACCGAAAAACTCTACCGCCTCCACGTCGTGAGCCGCGATACGCAGCCGCTTCTCCGGCATGCCGACCGGCATCTGCGGCCGGTTCAACTGCAGCAATTCACTTTGCACCGATTTGGGCAACGCGGTCAGAGGGGCAGCCTGTTTCTGCTGTTCGTTCATGGCCTGTTTGAGAGCATCCTTGGCCTGGGTCGGCTCGGGGTGCTGATACGTGGTACAGCCTGCAGCCATCATGGCCACGGTGATCAGACAGAGACGGTGTTTTTTCATGTAATTAGGGCACCCTGACTTGCAATTAAACTCGATAAAGCCGATTCACCTCTCGAGAGGCAAGCACGACTCAAACCCGGATCTTGCTGGCAAACAGTGTTACCGCATGGCGTTTTCCCGCCTTTTCCAGCACCACGGCATCGGCATTGATGGTCACCAGCGTATAGCCGTCCACCTGTTGTCCGACCCGATAACTCTTGCCATTGAGTACCGCCAGTGCCGGGCCATTGCCCAGCACCACACTCTGCAGCTTCGGCAAACCGGCGCTGCTCTCGCTGGTCGCACGGGCGCCAACCGCCACATCAGCCAGCGGCGCGGTGGGATCCTGCAATACCTCGACCTGCTCCGCCTGTGCCTGCAAGCTGAACAGGCAACAGCACAACGCAAATACTCTAGCCACGGATAAACTCCTTGCTGGTACTCAGGGTGTAGATCTCCATCTCCACCACCGCGCCGGGATAGGCTTTGACCTGATAGTCGAACTGCTTCCAGTAGAAGTGACGCGGCAAGGCTTCCAGCGCTTTAAGATATTGATACACATCGAAATAGCCGCCTTCCAGCTGAAGCCGGATACCATGCTTGTAGAGATTGACCTTCTGCTCTCCCGCCATCAGCGGGGTCGGCTCCAGCGAACTGAGGGCCAGCATGTGAAGGTTGGCGGAGCGGGAGAGCAGCGCCTCCAGCACCAGCGGCATCTCGTGCGCCGGGATCAGATCGACGGTCTGTGCCTTCAGCTCATCGTCGATCCGGGCCAGATCCGCTTCGACCTGCGCCAGCTGGTCGCGAACTCCCTGATTGGGATCCCGCTTGAGCCGGGCCTGCTTGCCGAGGTTTTCCAGCTCCATGATCTCGAGGTCACGCTCGGCGGCACTCAGGGCCATGCGATCCTGCTGCAGGCGGGTATCAGCGCCATCGAGCCAGCCGTAGAGTCCGGCCGCGCCCAGCAGCACCAGACCGGTCAGCAGGATCAACACCCGCTCCCGCTGGCTCAACACGGCGATACGCTGGCCCCATGCCTGCCATTGTGCTTTCAGGTTCATCAGGGTTTCTCCCGCGCAATGCCGCTCAACTGGAAGGTCAGACGGCCCTCCTTGTCACGGCCAAGGGTCAGTTCACCAAACTCCTTGCCCACCAGACTCGGGGTCTGCTTGAAGCGATTGACCCAGGCCGGTACATCCTGACTGCGTCCAGCAAAGCCGGAGAGGTTGATCCGCCCTTCGTTGATCTCGATGCGCTGCAACGACAGGTTGCTGCTGCGTATGCGGGAGAGATCCGCCATCACGCTGGCATAGCCCTGGGATTTTTGCAGGGTCAGGCTGCCCAGCTGGCGCATCAGCCCCTGCTTGGCCGTCAGCTCATCCTGCTTGTTGACCAGTTGCTGTTGCAGCCGGGGATCTGCCTGATGGCGCGCCAGCTCGGCATCGAGCCGCTGCGCCTCGCTGCGCTTGAGTTCCAGCTCGGCAGAGCGCTGCGCCAGCGCCCGGCTGACCTGCTGCTGCTGCCAGCTGTAACCGACACCCGTCAACAGGATCAGCAGCAGCGCAAAGCCCCATACCAGCGCCATCTGATTGAGGCTGGCCCACTGCCGCTTGGGGCGAAACTCGGCGCCATAGAGGTTTATCTGACGTTTCATCACGCATCCTCCCCGATGGCGGCGGCGTAGGCCGAGAGGTATTCGACGCCGGCCAGGACCGCCTTGTTGGCCATGGCGGAGACGGCAAAGCCGAAGGTCTGCTCCATGTGGCGCACCAGGGTACCGATAAAGGGCGAGGCGACGGCAAACTGCATCTGCCCCAGCTCGGGCAATTTCAGCTGGCCCGCCAGATAGTCGAGGGAGCGCTGGATCTCCAGCGCCAGTGAATCGAGCAGCATACTGTCCGGCTCATGTTCGCCAGTCAGGCTGGTGAAACCGCGCAGCTGGCGGGAGAAGCAGAGCCCGCCCTGATGGAAGACCAGCAGTTGCAGATCGTGCCCCTTGGGCTGCCACAGCAGCATGCGCACCGTCTCGTCAGCGTCATAGAGAGAGGTCAGCGCCAATTCGTCGCTGATGATGGATTGCAGGGTCGCGATGCCGTTGATGGCATCGGCCAGCTGCTGCACCCGGCTCTTGGGCAGGCAGATCACATTGATGCGCGGGCGACCGGCAGGCGGGGTGGGCAAGTCCACATAATCCATCGCCAGTTGCAGCACGGGTTCGCTGACATAATCCTTGATGGCCCAGGGGAGAGCCCCCGCCATCTCGGCGTCAGGCACGGCAGGCTTGTCGATCTGGATCTGTTGATAAAGGCTGGCGGCGAGGGCCACCCGCACCGTAGACTTGGCCAGCCCATGACGGCTGAACAGCTCGTTCATGGCCACTGCCCACTCCTGTGGGCCGTTGATGGTGCGCGTCGCGAAGACGGGGGGATTGCCCACCGCAGCCAGCATGATCCTGTCATTGGCCAGCAAGAGCCCGACCTGGCGGCTTGGCGTCGACCGTCTGAACAGTTGTTTCATGTAAGCCCGCCCATCAATAGTGATTAAATGTATGAAATATTAACATAAACAGCAGATTAGCCTCCAGATTAAAAGACGGACTCACCATTGCAAGCCAGCCTTTCCGCCGAATCAGAGGGTCAAGCCATCCTCCCTTCCCCCCTGCAACGCCTCCACCATCCGTTGCTGACCCGCTATGGCGTCGAGCTGTGGTGCAAGCGGGATGATCTGATCCATCCGGCCATCTCCGGCAACAAGTGGCGCAAGCTAAAGTACCACCTGCTGCATGCCAAAGAGCACGGCAAACGGCATCTGCTCTCGTTTGGCGGCGCCTACTCCAATCATATCCACGCGCTGGCGGCAGCGGGGTGCCAATCTGGTCTTCGTACTACCGGTATCATACGGGGCGAATATGACGCCGTCAGTAACTCTACCCTGCGGGATGCCCAGCGCTGGGGCATGGATCTCGTTTTTGTCGACCGCCAGAGTTACCGGCGACGGCAGGATCCCGACTGGCTGGCCCAATTCGATGCACCCGATACCCTGATCGTGCCGGAAGGGGGTAGCAGCCCGCTGGCCATCCCCGGTGTGGCGGAACTGGTCGGCGAAGTGCCCTTCTCGCCGGATCTCTGGGTACTGCCCTGCGCCAGCGGCGGCACTCTGGCGGGCCTGATCGCTGGCAAACGGGATCGGGAGCAGATCCTCGCCATTGCGGTACTGAAAGGAGGTGGCTTTATCGCTGACGAGGTGTGTCGCCTCCATCCCGCGGCTGCCAATATCCCCGGCTGGCGCATCGCACTCGATCACCACGACGGTGGCTATGCCAAATTCAGCCCAGCCCTCTGGCAGTGGGTGCAGGATTTCAGCGCCACGACCGATCTGCCCCTTGAGCCCATCTATAGCGGCAAGGCGATGTGGGGTCTGTTTCGCGAGCTGGCAGCAGGCCGTATCGCCCCCGGCTGCAAAATCGTCTTTATCCACACTGGCGGCATGCAAGGGCTCGCCGGGCTGCGGGAGCAGGGGCGACTGTGATCCCCGCCTGACGGCAACCGCAAACAGCATCGCAAACAACAAAGGGTCGCCCCAAGGCGACCCTCTCTCGTTTATCTCAATCACCAGCCGGTTCCAGCACCAGCCGCTGGGGCTCGGCAAACCAGGGCCCCTGCCCTGCATGCACCCCGAGGTGGCGTAGCATCTTCCACTCGTCACCACTCTCCACCCCCACTGCCAGAACCCGGGTGCGGGTATTGGCGCAGCCCCCGACCAGACTGCGCACCGCCATCTGGTTGACCTGACGGGCATGGATCTCCCGCACCAGGCTGGGGTGCAACTTGAGGAAGTTGATCTCGAACTCCTTGATGTACTGGGTGCTCACCACATCCTGACCGGCATGATCGATGGCCAGCTGGCAGCCCAGCATCCGCAAGGAGCGCAGCGGCCGCTTGAGCGCCTCGAAGTGGCGGGTCACCTGGGATTCGGAGAGTTGCAGGATCAACCGCTCGTTGGTGCTGCGCGGCAGCTGGAATAGGGCGAAGAAGAGCCAGCGCTGGAACTCGCGGTTGAGCAGGCTCTGGGCACTGAGGGTCAGGCTGATGGGGCAGCTCTGCTCGGAGCGCTGGCGCAGCAGGGCGAGGGTCTGCTCCGCCACCAGCCGATCCAGTTGCAGCAACAAGCCCACCTTCTCCGCCATCGGCATGAAGATCCCCGCCTGCAGGGCACGCCCCTGCTCGTCGTGCAGATAGGTGAGCAGCTCCTGCTGCAACACCACCTGCCCCCGATCCTGCTGGATCGGCTGGGTGTAAAATTCGATACCGTGCTCTTCGAGACGTCGGCTGATCAGGGTGCGCCAGCGTACCGTGCCCTTGCTGCTCTGCTCCTCATCCAGCTGCTTCTCGTAGAGGAACCAGCCGTTGTGCCCCTGCAGACGGGCGCTCTTGAGGGCCAGCTCCGCCTCCTCCTGCACCTTGAGCAGGCTGTCTTCTGCCTGATAACAGACGGCGCCGAGATAGACCGCAGTCTCCGGATTGACCTCCTGCGGCCAGTGCAGCCGTTGCAGGCTCTTGAGCAGCTGGCTGGCGCCATCCACCATCTCGCTCTCGGACATATTGGGCAGCAGCACCGCAAAGACCTGGCCGGCGTAGCGGGCCTGCAGGGCACCGTTATGCTTGCGCACGAAGGCACCTATGGTGGCGCTCGCCTCCATCATCAAATCGTGCCCCAGCAGTTCGAACTGATCGGCCTCCAGCTCCTCCAGACAGGCGAGATCGATCAGCAGCACGCCGCCGCTCATCACACTCGCCTCCATGATGGCGCTCTCCAGCCGGTTGTCGAAAAACAGCCGGTTGCCGATGCCGGTCATCTTGTCGACGAAGGCGTTACTGCGAATGAAGTTGTCGAAGCGGCTGCGCTCCTTGCGGGCATCCGCCAGCTCGGCGAGCAGATGATCGAGGGCCTGACTGGCGGCCACCGGCCACTCTTCGGCGGGGTCATGACTCAGTTTGGAGAGCTTGTCATCGAGGATCAGCTGGGCGCGAATGCCCAGCAGCTCGGCCCCGCGCAACTGCTGGCGCAGCCAGCGGATGGAGTACCAGAGACCGAACACCACGATAAAGATGCCCAGCGAGATGCCAGACATCGCCTTGATGGAGTATTCCGCCTCCTTGAAGGGGCGCTCCAGTTTGAAGTTGGCCTGCATGCCGGCCTGATGGGGAAGCGGGTGGCTGTATGGCACCAGCAGCTGTTCGTCGACCGGATTGCGCACATCGCGGAACCAGTAGACCCGCTGGTTATTCTGGCGCACCTCCAGCTCGACCACATGGGCAGCCCGCAGCAGAGTGGGCAGCCAGTGGCTCATATCTTCCATGTCGTGAGCAACATCGAGCTGC
The DNA here is from genome assembly GCF_040907905.1 of Aeromonas sp. s13. Lineage (NCBI taxonomy): Bacteria > Pseudomonadati > Pseudomonadota > Gammaproteobacteria > Aeromonadales > Aeromonadaceae > Aeromonas > Aeromonas sp. s13. The sequence continues at coordinate 19,260 of NZ_JBFOCS010000066.1, forward strand.
TTGTCGATCACCTCGACCAGCGCATCCACCTTCTTTTGCTGCAACTCCATGCCCAGCTCGCGAAAGCTGAACACCCCGCCAATCAGCACGGTCGCCATGGCTGCGATCACGCAAAGGGTGATAAATGAGACAAGCTGTGTAGTGAGTTTCATGCGCCTTTCCGTATGCCCGGCATCATCCATGTCGCCTCATGGTAGCAGCGGCGATCGGGCCACAGCTATGGATGAAGATCCCGCTTCTGCAATTTAAGCGGGCAAGCATAACCCAAAGCAGAGGGAGAATACCAAGGATGACGGGCTACAGACGCGGGAAAGGGCGGGATGACAGACAGAAAAATGGTCCCTCAAAGGGGACCAAAAGGAACACTCATATCAAAACTAACACTCTGTGCTACTGACAAAAAACAGATACAGGAGTATTGAACACACGGTGAGTCAAACCGCAGGGCTACTCTAATGCAGTTCGGATAAGCTGAGCAATTGTCATTTATGACAGGTCAGCGATTGAATCTAGCCAAAGTTAATAATAAAAACATTTAAAATCATGCAGTTAAAAAATCAATCAACAAGTGTGACAACTCGGACTCAAATTGATTGCACTAATGCTCTATGATGGCAAAGTCCATTTGTGTCTCATGAAACTGGCAGGTACTTCCTTTGCGTAAATCACCCGTCTGGATCGCTCTGTTGCTGTTCGTCCTGCCTGTCGTGGGCAGTCAGTTTCTCGGCCTGTGGTTTGCCAAGCCGATGGCCTTTCATCTGCTGGAAGAGAAGGTTGCCGAGCTCAAGGGAGCCATGGCCGTACGCCACCGGGAGCTGGATGCTGCCATCAACAAACAGCTGGCACAATTTGAGTTCAACTGCGGTGCCAAAGACATGGAGCTGCTGCGCGATCCGCGCTTCTACAGCGCTCATATCCGCCTGCAAGGGTTGGAGCTCGCTTCCGGCAACAGCTGCTCCAGCCTGGGGGTGGAGATCCCGCTGATCAAAGAGCTCCAGAACAGCGGGCAGAAGTTTGGCAAACTGGGGATCACCGCCACTGTGGCCAAATACAATACCGAGCAGGAGCTGATGGCCTTTTACCGATCCGGTGACAACCTCGCCTACTGGGTGCTGGATAACAGCTGGAGCCACGACCTGCTGCAACACCCCTGCAGCCATTGCTTCTATCTGGAGTTCAGCCGACAGGATGCCGATGCAAGCACAGTCCACTTTCCCCGTGGCGACAAGGAGATCAAACAGGAAGAGAGCAATATCAGCCTCAGTTTCTTCGATCCCAATGAACTCACCAAACAGACGGTCTGGGCGGGAAAAGCGCTGGAGCAATATGCCCATGACCAACTCAATCACTACGGTCTCTGGTTCGGTATCGCGCTCGGTACCCTGTTAAGCGTCACATACTGGCTGCTGCGCAGCTATCGGCGCTCCCTCAAGGGACTGCTGCAAACAGGATTGATCCGCAAGGAATTTATTCCCCTCTACCAACCGATAGTGGATGCCCGTACCCACCAAGTGGTGGGATTCGAGGCGCTGCTGCGCTGGCAGCGGGGAAACGAGCTGATCCCTCCGGGCACCTTTATCGAATATGCAGAGGAGCAGGGGCTGATCCTGCCGATGACCGAACAGTTGCTGGAGCAGGTGATCACCGACCTGCCGCAGCTGGCGCCAGAGCAGTGGGTCAGCGTCAATCTGGTGGCGGCCCATATCGAGCAGCCCCTGCTGCGCACCTTGCTCGCTCACAGCCAAAATCCCTCACCCACCCGGCTCACCTTCGAGCTGACGGAGCGCAAGCCGATCCTCGACATCAAGGCGGCTACCGAGGAGATCACCCTGCTGCAACAGATGGGGTATCACTTCAAGCTGGATGATTTTGGTACCGGCTACGGCGGCTTTGCCTACCTGCAGAGCCTGGGGATCCGCCAGATCAAGATCGACAAGATGTTCGTCGATACCATAGGCACCAACGACCTCAAGCGCAGCGTGCTGGACGCCATCATCGTCTTCGGTCGGGAATCGGGCATGGAGATGATCGCCGAAGGGGTCGAGAGCCAGTTGCAGGTCGACTATCTGAGCCAGCACGGCGTCTATCTGATCCAGGGCTACTTCTTCGGCAAACCCATGCCGCTGAAGATACTGACCCATTGGCAACGGGAGTGGCAGTCGCAACACCAGAAGGCCAGCTAACGCAGATATGGCATGATCCGGCCGTGAAACGGTTTGGCCAGCAGCTCGACATCATCAGGTTGATGCTGGCGGTAGCGCCGTAACCCAGCCCGGCCATCAGGCGGGTAAATCCCCCTGCAGACCCGGGCCCGGCTCCATGGTGAAATCGAACCGCCTCCTGCCACCCCTTATTTACATTCAGCAACAAAATGATCTGCCCTGACGGGGATAACAACCTTTATCATAAGGAGCCGGTTATTGCGCAACCGATAACCGAGCAGCCTGTTTATGTCATCCGGTCGTCAAGACCCCCAATAGAGAACCATTGCCTATGAAGACAGTTATCCGGCAAGAGATTGCCCTGCCCGTTGGCCTGCTGACCCTGCTCTTTTTCAAGACCCTGGGCAGTGACCTGCTGACAGAGACAACTCCGCTCGGGATCTATCTTCCGGTTTCGGCGGCACTACTGGCCATCGTCACCTGGGCCATCTTCTCGGTCGTGCGCCACTCCGATGCCCTCGCCATCAAGCTGGGCGAGCCCTTCGGCACCCTGATCCTCACCCTCTCGGTCATCTCGCTGGAGGTGGTGATGATCTCCTCGGTGATGCTGACCGGCGAGCCCAACCCCACCATGGCCCGCGATACCATGTTTGCGGTAGTGATGCTGGTGAGTACCGGTCTGGTGGGCTTCACCCTGCTGTTTGGCGGCTGGCGCTACCACACCCAGAGCTTCAATCTGGACGGAGTGAAATCCTATCTGGTGGCCATCATCCCGCTGGCCCTGCTCTGTCTGGTGCTGCCCAACTTCACCGAGGGCGGTGCAATCGGCAGTATGTCGCGCGCCATGTCGTGGATGTTGATCATCATCTCGATCCTGCTCTACGGGGTCTTTCTGCTGATCCAGACCCGCAGCCACAGCCACTTCTTCGTCGACAGCGATCACGAGGATTACGAGGAGCACCACGGCCCGCTGCAGAGCAACGTCTATCACACCATCCTGCTGCTCGCCTACTTGCTGGTGGTGATCCTGCTGGCCAAGACCCTGGCCATCCCCATCAACTACGGGGTGCATGTAATGGAAGCACCCGCCGCACTGGGCGGCTTTATCGTCGCCTGCATCGTGCTGGCCCCCGAAGCAGTCGGCGCCATCAAGGCCGCCTTCAACAACCAGCTTCAGCGGGCAATGAACCTCTACTTCGGCTCTGTGCTGGCCACCATCGCCCTCACCGTGCCTGCCGTGCTCTTTATCGGCTCCATGCTGGGTCAGGAGGTGCGCCTCGGCCTCTCCCCCGCCGATATGGTGCTGCTGGTCACGACTTTGATGGTCTGTAAAGTAACCTTCAGCAGCGGCCGTACCAATGTGCTCCATGGTGCGACCCATCTGGTGTTGTTTGTGGTCTATCTGTTCCTGATGTTCGAACACGAATAACCGCGTTCAACCAACGTCAGACACGCAAAGACCGCCCGATGGGCGGTCTTTTGTTATCTGCTCCCGGCTGTCACCGGCGCCAGTGAAGCGGCTTTCCCCTCATCCCCAACCCTTCTCCCGCCAGAGGAGAAGGGGGATCAAGGCTTACAGGCTGGGCAGCACCCCGGCCGGGATCAGATCGTTGTAGCTGGCACGGCCCAGCAGGGCGGCGGCCGCTTCGATATCCGGCGCGAAGTACCTGTCCTTGTCGTAGAAGCTCACCTCTGTCCGCAGTCGCCCCTTGGCCAGCTCGATCAGCTCGGTACTGCGCAGCGGCGCGCGGAAATCGAGCCCCTGTGCCGCCGCCAGCAGTTCAACAGCCAGAATGCCGCGGGTGTTCTCCGCCATATCGGCAAGCCGGCGGCCAGCGAAGGTCGCCATGGAGACGTGATCCTCCTGATTGGCCGACGTGGGCAGACTATCCACCGAGGCGGGATGGGCCAGGGTCTTGTTCTCGGAGGCCAGCGCCGCCGAGGTGACCTGAGCGATCATAAAGCCGGAGTTGACCCCGCCGTTGTTGACCAGAAACGCCGGCAGACCGGACATCCGCGAGTCAATCAGCAGTGCCATCCGCCGCTCGGAGAGCGAGCCGATTTCGGCGATGGCCAGCGCCAGATTATCGGCGGCGAAGGCGACCGGCTCGGCATGGAAGTTGCCACCGGAGATGATCTCCTCATCCTCGGCAAACACCAGCGGGTTGTCGGAGACCGCGTTGGCCTCGCACACCAGCACCTCGGCAGAGTGGCGGATCTGGGTCAGACAAGCCCCCATCACCTGCGGCTGGCAACGCAATGAGTAGGGATCCTGCACCTTCTCGCAATTGTGGTGGGACATGCCGATCTCGCTGCCATCCACCAGCAGGTGGCGATAGCAGGCGGCCGCGTCGATCTGGCCACGCTGACCGCGCACCGCGTGGATGCGGGCATCAAACGGCCGACGGCTGCCGAGCGCAGCCTCCACACTCATGGCACCTATGGTGATGGCACCGGCGTAGAGATCCTCGGCATGGAACAGCCCTTCCAGCGCAAAGGCGGTACTCGCCTGGGTGCCGTTGAGCAGCGCCAATCCTTCTTTGGGCGCCAGCGCGATAGGCTCGAGTCCAGCAATTTTCAGCGCCGTGGCGGCGTCGATCAGCTCGCCCTTGTGGCGGGCCTTGCCCTCCCCGATCAGCAGGCAGCTCATATGGGCCAGCGGCGCCAGATCGCCGGAGGCACCGACGGAGCCCTTCTTCGGCACCACCGGATAGACTTCGGCGTTGATGAGGGTCATCAGGGCCTCAAGCACCGTCAGGCGGATGCCCGAGAAGCCCCGCGCTAGCGAGTTGAGCTTGAGCACCATCATCAGCCGCACGGTGGCGTCATCCATGTACTCGCCAATCCCTGCCGCATGGGAAAGCACGATGGAGCGCTGCAGCTCGTCCAGCTGCTCCACCGGAATGCGGGTGTTGGCCAACAGGCCAAAGCCGGTGTTGATGCCATACACCACCCGGTTCTGCTCGATCACCTTGGTAACCACAGCTGCGGAGGCGTGGATCCCCGGCAGGGCGGCCGGATCCAGTGAAATATGCACCGGCTCGCGGCTGACGCGGCGCAGGGTGGCAAGATCCAGCTTGCCCGGGGTAATAGTCAATTCAAACATGGTGTTACACCTTTCCTTTGACACCGTTGGCGCCGTCAATCATCGGCAGATCCAGTTTCGCCTCATGGGCACAGTTGATGGCAATCTCGTAGCCGGCATCCGCGTGGCGCATCACCCCGGTGGCCGGGTCGTTGCGCAGCACCCGACCGACCCGCTTGGCAGCGTCATCGGAGCCGTCACAGACGATCACCACGCCGGAGTGCTGGGAGAAGCCCATCCCCACCCCGCCGCCGTGGTGCAGGGAGACCCAGGTCGCGCCGCTGGCAGTGTTGAGCAGGGCGTTGAGCAGAGGCCAGTCGGAGACGGCATCGGAGCCATCCATCATCGACTCGGTCTCGCGGTTCGGGCTCGCCACCGAGCCGGAATCCAGATGGTCGCGGCCAATGACGATGGGGGCTTTCAGCTCACCGTTTTTCACCATCTCGTTGAAGGCCAGACCGAGGCGTACCCGATCCTTGACCCCGACCCAGCAGATCCGCGCCGGCAGCCCCTGAAACGCGATGCGCTCGCGGGCCATGTCGAGCCAGTTGTGCAGATGAGGATCATCGGGGATCAGCTCTTTCACCTTCTGATCGGTCTTATAGATATCTTCCGGATCGCCGGAGAGGGCCACCCAGCGGAACGGGCCAATCCCCTCGCAGAACAGCGGGCGAATATAGGCGGGGACGAAGCCGGGGAAGTCGAAGGCGTTCGCCACCCCCTCCTCCAGCGCCATCTGGCGGATGTTGTTGCCGTAATCCAGAGTCGCCGCACCGCGCTCTTGCAGGGTCAGCATCGCCTCCACCTGACGGGCCATGGAGCGACGGGCGGCCAGATTAACCTCCTGCGGGGCACTCTGCTGCAGCTCGCGCCACTTGGCCACGTTCCAGCCCTGCGGCAGGTAGCCGTGCACCGGGTCGTGGGCGGAGGTCTGGTCGGTCACCACATCCGGTGTGATGCCCCGGGCCACCAGCTCGGCAAACACATCGGCGGCGTTGCCGAGCAGGCCGACGGAGACGGCGGTGCCGCTCTGCTTGGCCTCTTCGATCATGGCCAGCGCCTCATCCAGGCTGTGGGCCTTCTTGTCCACATAGCGGGTGCGCAGACGAAAATCGATGCGGGTCTCGTCGCACTCCACCGCGATCATCGAGAAGCCGGCCATGGTGGCAGCCAGCGGCTGGGCACCGCCCATGCCGCCGAGACCACCGGTCAGGATCCAGCGTCCCTTGGGTTCACCGTTGAAGTGCTGATTGGCCACCGCGAAGAAGGTCTCGTAGGTGCCCTGCACGATCCCCTGAGTACCGATGTAGATCCAGGAGCCCGCGGTCATCTGGCCGTACATCATCAAACCCTTCTTATCGAGCTCGTTGAAATGCTCCCAATTGGCCCAGTGGGGCACCAGATTGGAGTTGGCGATCAGCACCCGCGGTGCATCCTTGTGGGTCTGGAACACCCCGACCGGCTTGCCGGATTGCACCAGCAGGGTCTGATCCTCCTCCAGCCGGGTCAGCACCTCGACGATCTTGTCAAAGCAGGCCCAGTTGCGGGCGGCACGACCGATGCCGCCATAGACCACCAGCGACTGGGGATGCTCGGCCACCTCGGGGTCCAGGTTGTTCATCAGCATCCGCAGCGGCGCTTCGGTGAGCCAGCTCTTGGCGGTCAGTTCGGTGCCGCGCGGGGCACGGATCACGCGGTTCGGATCATGACGGGGATCCTGCTGTTGCACAGACATACACACTCCTTGTTGTATCAATAGGGTGCCTTCGGCGACGAGCGGCCAAAGGGGTTAACGGGTCAACAGATGAACCAGTCGCGCGGCCACGCGGGCACTGCGGTTGTCCTGATCCAGCGTCGGGTTGTACTCGGCCAGATCGGCAAGCCTGAGCTTGCCGCTGGCCCGGATATGGGCGATCAGCGGTTCGATCACCGTCAGCTCCACGCCGCGGGCGGCGGGGGCACTCACTCCCGGCATCAGGTTGCCGGGCAGCACGTCGAGATCGATGGTCAGATAGAGGTGATCACAATCGGCGATAAAGGCGTCCAGCCCACCTAGCAAGGCTGGCAACCCGGTCTGGGTCATCGCCTCGTCCAGCACATGCCACACTCCCAGCGCCTTGGCGCGGGCAAACAGGGCTTGGGTATTGGCGATCTCGGCCACCCCGAGGCAGGCGTAGTGAAACGGTGTGCCCTGAGCGGCGCACTGCTCGGCAATCTGGAAGAAGGGGGTGCCGGAGCTTGCCTGCTCCAGTTTCATCCGCAGGTCAAAGTGGGCGTCGAAATTGATGATCCCGACCCGCCCCTCACCACCAAGATGACGGTTCAGGCCGCTCCAGCTGCCGAAAGCCACCTCGTGACCGCCCCCCAGCACCAGCGGGAAGTGGCCCAGTTCGAGCGCAGCAGCGACCCGCTCGGCCAGACGGCCGTGGGCGGCATCGAGATCCCCATCGGAACAGCTCACATCCCCGCCATCGTAGACGGGTCGATTCAGGTGCCAGGCAGTGTTGGCCAACAGCTTGCGCACCGCCAGCGGCGCACTGGCGGCGCCGACACGCCCCTTATTGCGGCGCACCCCTTCATCGCAGGCAAAACCGAGCAGCACTACACCTGCTGCCTCTTGTGCCCCGGCGGTCCAGGGCTGCACCTCTTGCCAAGGCAGAACTTTGTCGTGCCAGCGCAGTGCCAGTTCGCCATCTTCCGGATCCTGTCGTCCCTGCCAGAGCGACATGTCGACCGGGTTGAATTTATCCATGGAGGGTCTCCTCGCCGTTGAAGATGCGGCCTGCCAGCTGATCGACTCCGACCATGTAGCTCAACTCGGCCGGATGGGCGCAGTGCCAGATCAGGAAATCAGCCGCCATCCCCACCCTGAGCTGGCCAAGGAGCTCCTGCTCGCCAAGCGCTTTGGCGGCGTGGCGGGTCACCCCGACCATCGCCTCCACCGGAGTCAGGCCAAACAGGGTACAGGCCATGTTCATCGCCATCCGCAGCGAGACGATAGGGGCCGTGCCCGGGTTGATGTCGGAGGAGACCGCCATCGCCACCCCCGCCTTGCGCAGCGCGGCGACCGGCGGCAGTTTGGTCTCTTTGAGAAAATAGAAGGCGGTGGGCAGCAGGGTGGCAACTACGCCGCGCTGGGCCAGCGCCAGGATCCCCTGCGGATCCAGATACTCCAGATGATCCACCGAAAGGGCGCCGAAGTTGGCGGCGAGGGTGCTGCCACCAAGGTTGGAGAGCTGATCCATATGCCCTTTCACCGGCAGGCCGTATTGATCCGCCGCCAGATAGACCTGCTCGGTCTGGGCCAGCGAGAAGCCGATATGCTCGCAGAAGACATCCACCGCATCGGCCAGGCCCGCCTCGGCGGCGGCCGGGATAATCTCCTGACAGATGGTCTCGACCCAGCTGTCGGGATCGTCGCGATACTCCGGCGGCACCGCATGGGCCGCCAGCAGAGTGGTCTTGACCCGGATCGGCAACGCCTCTCCCAGTCGGCGGGCCACCCGTAGCATCTTGAGTTCATCATCCAACGTCAGGCCATAGCCGGACTTGATCTCCACCGTAGTGACCCCTTCGCGGATCAGGGATGTCACCCTCGGCAGCGCCAGCTCAAAGAGCTGCTCTTCACTGGCGGCGCGGGTAGCACGCACCGTGCTGATGATGCCGCCGCCCCGACGGGCGATCTCGGCATAGGGCACCCCCTGCTGGCGCAGCTCGAACTCCTCGGCACGACTGCCGGCAAAGACCAGATGGGTGTGGCAATCGATAAGACCGGGAGTAACCAGCTTGCCCTGCATATCCTGCCAATGGGCGGGATGCGGCCCCTTCAACTCGGCCATCGGCACCAGCGCATGGATCTTGCCATCCTTCACGCCGATGGCATGGCGCGGCAGCAGACCGTAATCGGCCAGTCCGGCATTCAGGGTGGCGGGCGTCACGTTGAGCCAGACCCGCTCGCAGTTCAACAGTTCCTTGTTCATAGCGACCTCAAATGTATATACATATTCTTATAGTCGATCTCTATGACGAAAGAAAGAGCGAAGTTCACATCCTGATAACAGCATCAAACTTAGAGTTTAAGCACAAAAAAGCCCACCAGGAGGTGGGCTTTGCAAAATCGAGTTGTATATACATTCACTCCAGCTGAGTCTTGGAGCTGAGCTTGTAGCGGGAACCGGGGGAGAGCAAACGGGCGTAGGAGACCAGATGCCCCTCCGACCAGGTACGCCGATGCAACAACAGGCAGGGGGAATCTACGCGGATCTGCAACAATCCCGCCTCACCGGCGCTCGGCAGCACGGCTTCCACCACATGCTCCATCTCGGAGAGGGGGCAGACATCCATCAGATAGCGGTTGGGGGTCTGTTGGGTAAAATCCTGCTCGCCATAGCCCGGCAAGCGCCCGGCATCGACGAAGCGTTCCTCCAATTGCAACGGCTCGCCATCGGCCTGATGGACGATCAGGCTGTGAAAGATGGGGGCGCCAACCCGTAGCCCCAGTTGTACCGCCACCTTCTCGTCGGCAGCCAGTCGCTGCAGCCGGATCACCCGGGCGCTGTACTCGCTGCCACGCTCGGCGATCTCGTCGGCAATATTGCGAATAGCCAGCAGCGGTGACTCGGTGCGCCTGTCCGCCACGAAGCTACCGGAACCGGCGGTACGCACCAGCCACCCCTCAGCCACCAGTTCCCGCAACGCCCGGTTGACCGTCATCCGGCTCACGGTGAACTGCTCGCACAGGGCCGCTTCGGTCGGGATCCTGTCCCCCGCCTGATAGTGGCGTTCGCGGATCCCGTCCAGAATGTGCTGCTTGATCTGCAGATAGAGGGCTGGCGCCACCATGAAGCTCCCTAGCGCCGACGGTGGGGCGGACGCATGTCCGGCCAGGCGCGATAGACATCGGGGATCTGATCCGGGCCGCTGATGCAGAGATCGAGATCGTGCAGCAAGCCATCCTTGATCCCGTAGATCCAGCCGTGAACGGCCAGCTCCTGCCCCTTGCGCCAGGCGTTCTGAATGATGGTGGTGTGGCAGACGTTGGCCACCTGCTCGGCCACGTTCAGCTCGCACAGGTAGTCGAAGCGCTCGTGCTCATCCTCGATGGCCTCGAGCTCTTCACCATATTTGAAGTAGACATCCTTGATGTTGCGCAGCCAGTTGTCGATGAGCCCCAGCTCCTGGTTCTGCATCGCAGCCTTGACGCCGCCGCAGCCATAGTGACCGCAGACGATGATGTGCTTCACCTTGAGCACTTCCACCGCGTATTGCAGCACGGAGAGGCAGTTGAAATCGGTATGCACCACCAGATTGGCGACGTTGCGGTGGACGAAGACATCCCCCGGCAGCAAGCCCATCAGCTGGTTGGCGGGGACCCGGCTGTCGGAACAACCGATCCAGAGGTATTCGGGGGCCTGCTGGGCAGAAAGAGTGGCAAAGAAAGCGGGATCTTCGGCTTTGATCCGTTCGGCCCACTCACGGTTGTTGGTAAACAGGTCGTTCAACAGTTTCACTTCTGCTCTCCCTAATGTGGCAGTGGCGGCAACATAACACACTCAAGGGTAACCAAAGCAAGGCCGACCAGATCCTTGCGAAACAAAAACAGGGCCATCAGGCCCTGTTTTTATGAGAGGAAGCATCAGGCTTCCATGGCATCTTTCAGCTTCTTGAGTGCGTTTTTCTCAAGCTGACGCACACGCTCGGCAGAGACGCCGTAGGTATCGGCCAGCTCCTGCAGAGTGGTCTTGCTGTCATCATCGAGCCAGCGGGCGCGGATGATGTGTTGGCTGCGCTCATCCAAGGTGGCGAGGGCCGAGCTCAGGCGACGGGTCGCGTGATCGTCCCAGTTGTCATTCTCGATGGTCGCGGCCAGATCGGAGGATTTGTCCTCCAGATAGTGAACCGGAGCGAAACCGCCCTCTTCTTCATCATCACCCACCAGATCGAACGCCTGATCGTAGTTGGCCATCCGCGCTTCCATCTCGGTCACGTCAGCGGCAGAGACGCCGAGATCGGCCGCCACGGCCTGAACCTCTTCGTGGTTCAGCCAGCCCAGACGCTTTTTGGATTTGCGCAGGTTGAAGAAGAGCTTGCGCTGGGCCTTGGTGGTCGCCACCTTGACCATGCGCCAGTTGCGCAGGACATATTCGTGGATTTCGGCCTTGATCCAGTGCACGGCAAAGGAGACCAGACGCACGCCGACCGTCGGGTCGAAGCGCTTGACCGCCTTCATCAGGCCGATGTTGCCTTCCTGAACCAGATCGGCCTGAGGCAGGCCGTAACCGGCATAACTCTTGGCGACATGAACGACAAAGCGCAGATGCGACATAACCAGCTGACGGGCAGCCTCGAGATCGCCATCCTGCTGCAAACGCTCAGCCAGTTCACGCTCTTCCTCTGCGCTCAGCACAGGAATAGAGTTTACTGCCTGGATATAGCCTTCCAGACTACCTTGCGGAATCAGAGCCATAGTGCGCTGCAATGAAGTTCCCATCTGTTACCTCTTACTTTTCAATCGAATCAGTCTAACACCCTGAGAGGGTCTGTCTACTGACCGGATGCCATTCTGCGGCGTGTATCAAAGAACATGCCCAGTTTTAGACCGGCTTATCTTAAGCCTGCAGGATGAATCATGAATGAACAGTCAAAAAAAGGGGGTCACAATGAAGGACCCCCGAAAAGTAGCATGCTAAGTCCATTGTTGCGGAGCTCGCAACCTTCACATGCTTGCCAAGTCTGACGAGCAAGGCAGAGGGGCCACACCCGTATAAATGCTTCAGCTTTAATAGACTGCTTATAAATCAGAAGGTTCACTGGATCTCGCGAAGATCCGGAAGATCATTGTTATTCAGAATACTCTGACTATGGGGGCCAAGCCAGAAACGGCCCCTCTTTTACTTGATCCGCCTCTCAAAATCCAGCGATTTACTTTGATGACAAAGTAATCAGGATGGTTCGATGTCGCGAATGTGGCGATGGACCGAGAACCAGGAGGCAATCAGCCCCAGCAGAGCGCCCAGCAAGATCAGATTGATCCCGTCTACCGCCCCCATGCCAACCAGCCGGAAGTTACTGTTATACAAGCCCGCTAGCTCCTTCACCACCCCTTCGCTCCAGATCACCATCACTTCGGTCAGCCACCAGGCCAGCATGCCGCCGATGACCCCGAACCAGATACCGGTATAGAGGAAAGGACGATGAATAAAGGAATCGGTCGCCCCCACCAGCTTGAGCACTTCAATCTCGGAACGCTGGTTGAGGATGTTGAGACGCAGGGTATTGCCGACGATCAGCAATACGGCGGAGAGCAACAGCACCGCGATACCGGTAATGGTGTGGCGCAGCAGGTTCATGATCCCCTGCAGCCGGGTCAGCCACTGCAGATCCAGTTTGCCCTGTTCGACCCCCACCTCGTTGTTGAGCTTGCTGAGCAGCTCGGCGGCCCCTTCAGGGTTCTGCCAGCGTGGATCCGGAATGACGCTCAGCACAGGCGGTAGCGGGTTGCTGTCCAGATAATCGAGGGCATCGCCAAAGCCTGAGATCTCGCGAAACTCCCGCAACGCATCGTCACGGCTCAGGTAGGTGACCGAATCCACCTCGGGATAGAGCAGGATCCGGTGCTGCAGATCGAGAATGCTCTGCTCCGGCAGATCCTTGCGCAGGTAAAGAGAGATCTGGGAACTGCTCTGCCAGCTCCCCTCCACCACCTCGGCGTTTTTCAGCAGCACGTGGAAGCAGGATGGCAGCGCCAGACTGACGCCAAGCACCGCCAGCGTCATCAGGGAGGCGAGCGGATTGCGCCACAACTCTCCGAGACTGGCAAACGCCTGCCGCACATGGTCAACCCCGTACATCATCAGACGGCGCAGCGGCGGTTGTTTATGACGAACGATAGCCATCAGAGCTCCTCCCCGGCCGAATACATGCGACCCGCCTTGAGGGTCAGGGTGCGATAGCGCATGCGAGCGATCAGCCCCAGATCGTGGGTGGCAATCAGTACCGAGACCCCAAAATTGTTGAACTCCTGAAATAGCCGCATGATATCCATGGATAGCTGGGGGTCCAGGTTGCCGGTCGGTTCATCCGCCAGCAGCAGCGGCGGCTTGTTGACGATGGCACGGGCGATGCCGACCCGCTGCTGCTCACCACCGGAGAGCATGCGCGGCTGGTAACGCTCCTTGCCGAGCAGCCCCACCTTGTCCAGCGCCGCCGCCACCCGCTTGTTGATGTCCGCATGGCTGTAACCATCGATCACCAGCGGCAGCGCCACGTTGTCGAACACGGTTCTGTCCATCAGCAGGCGATGATCCTGAAAGATCATCCCGATCTGGCGGCGAACATAGGGGATCTGGCTGCGCTGGATATGGCTGACATCATCGCCATGAAAGAAGACGCGACCATCGGTCGGACGCTCCATCACGCTGATCAGTTTGAGGAGGGTACTCTTGCCCGCCCCCGAGTGCCCGGTTAGAAAGGCCATCTCTCCCTTGCGCAGGTGAAAGCTGACCTTCTGCAACGCCTGATGGCCACCGCTGTATACCTTGCTGACCTTGTCAAAACGAATCATAACGGTTCCCTGAAATTGACAAACCCCGACCGGAGTCGGGGTATGGAACACTTACTCATCACGGCTGAGCTGACTCATCGCGGCCGGACTTATTCATCGCGGCTGAAGAGCGCCTCGATGAAGTCGTTGGCCACGAAGGGACGCAGATCGTCGATCCCCTCGCCCACCCCGATATAGCGGATCGGGATCTGGAACTTGTCGGCCACCGCAAAGATGACGCCGCCCTTGGCAGTGCCATCCAGCTTGGTGAGGGTGATACCGGTCAGGCCCACTGCCTCGCTGAACAGCTTGGCCTGGCTCAGGGCGTTCTGGCCGGTGCCGGCATCCAGCGTCAGCATGATCTCGTGGGGCGCCTCTTCATCCAGCTTCTTCATCACCCGCACCACCTTCTTGAGCTCCTCCATCAGGTTGCTCTTGTTCTGCAGGCGACCGGCGGTGTCGGCGATCAGCACGTCAGCCCCGCGGGAGCGGGCGGCCTCGATAGCGTCATAAATGACGGAAGCGGAGTCGGCGCCGGTGTGCTGGGCAATCACCGGAATGTTGTTGCGCTGACCCCAAACCTGCAGCTGTTCGACCGCTGCGGCACGGAAGGTGTCACCCGCCGCCAGCATCACGCTCTTGCCCTCGGCTTGGAACTGCTTGGCCAGCTTGCCGATGGTAGTGGTCTTGCCGACGCCGTTTACACCGACCATCAGGATCACATAAGGCTTCTTGCTGGTGTCGATCACCAGCGGCTGCTCCACCTTGGCCAGCATCTCGCCCATGTCCTGCTTGAGCAGACCGTAGAGCGCTTCGGCATCCTTGAGCTGCTTGCGATCCGCGTGCTGTACCAGCCCTTCGATGATGCGAGTGGTGGTATCCACACCGAGATCGGCGGTCAGCAGCTGGGTTTCCAGCTCTTCAAACAGCTCATCGTCGATCTTCTTGCCACGAAACAGGCCGAAGAAACCGGAACCGATATTCTCCTTGGTGCGCACCAGACTGCGCTTGAGGCGAGCAAAGAAGCCCTCCCGCTGCGGTTTGTCCTGGGTGTCGTCGTCCACCTTGGCGGCCAGCGGCAGGGCAGCCAGTGCGGCGGCCTCAGCCTCCATCGCGGCGACCAGACGCATATCTTCCGCTCGCTGGGCCTCTTTGGCGATACGGGCTTCTTCCGCAGCCTGAGCTTCAGCGGCAATACGAGCTTCTTCCGCAGCGCGAGCCTCGGCAGCAATACGGGCCTCTTCCGCGGCGCGGACTTCGGCAGCGATACGTGCCTCTTCCGCAGCGCGGGCTTCGGCGGCAATGCGAGCCTCTTCCGCGGCACGGGCTTCGGCTGCAATACGAGCCTCTTCCGCGGCGCGGGCTTCGGCAGCGATACGTGCCTCTTCCGCAGCGCGAGCTTCGGCGGCAATGCGAGCCTCTTCCGCGGCGCGAGCCTCGGCAGCAATACGAGCCTCCTCTGCAGCGCGAGCCTCGGCGGCGATACGAGCATCTTCTGCAGCGCGGGCTTCGGCAGCGATACGTGCTTCTTCTGCAGCACGGGCTTCGGCAGCAATACGAGCCTCTTCGGCTGCCTTGACCTCAGCGGCTTGCGCCTCTGCGGCAGTGCGAGCGGCATCAGCGGCACGCTCCTCTTCGGCGATCAGCGTTTCGTTGACGATCACCGGCTCCAGATCGGAGGCGCACTCCTCCACCACTAGCGGGCCGTGATCGTCCAGCTCGGTCGGCAGGCAGCAATCATCTTGCAAAACGGAATTCTGTGCGCTGGCAGGCACTTCGGGGGCAACGGCCGGCGTACTATCGGAAACAGTGGTATCGGAAACGGGAGCGGGGGTAGCAGTGACCTCGGGCTCAACGGTAACGGGGGTGGCTTGGGGTGTCTGTGGTTGGACAGCCTCAGCCTCTTCTTTCTTGCGGCCGAAACCCAGCCAGGAAAACAAACCTTTTGCCATCTAAAAATACTCACATCAAAGGCTGACTGCTAAGATAGCCGTCCCTTGGCGGGTCGGCATAAAAATGAACCGCCTTATACTACCACTTTATTTTCTGACGATGAAACGCGATGCCCAGAGTGAAATCCAGCCGTAGCAACCCGAGCAAGAGTCCCGCCCCGCAAGGAAAATCGGGCTTTGTAAGAATCATCAGCGGCCAGTGGCGAGGCCGCAAATTGCCGGTCAAGGATGTGGAGGGGCTCAGACCCACCACGGATCGCGTCAAGGAGACCATCTTCAACTGGCTGGCCCCCCACATTCGTGGCACCCGCTGCCTGGATCTGTTTGCCGGTAGCGGCGGACTCGGGCTGGAGGCGCTGTCGCGCTATGCCGAGCAGGTGACCCTGATCGAGATGGACAAAGGGGCCGCCGACCAGATCAAGAAGAACCTGACCGCCCTCGGCAGCAGTCAGGGTCAGGTGATCCAGTCAGATGCAGTGAGCTGGCTACAAGGCCCGGCCACGCCGTTTGATCTGGTGTTCCTCGATCCGCCGTTTCGCCGCGAGCTGCTGCCGCAGGTGTGCGAACTGCTGGAGCAGCGCGGCTGGCTGGCACCGGATGCCCTGATCTATCTGGAGCGGGAGAAGGAGATGGCCGATCTGGCGCTGCCCGCCAACTGGCAGTTACTCAAGGACAAACAAGCAGGTCAGGTCTGCTACCAACTCTATCTAAGGGAGGTAAACAATGAAGCGAGTCTTTAATCTGTTGGCGATGGGGCTGATATTGTTCTTCTGGTTTGGCGTGCTGATGAGCCTGATTGCCCCGCTACCCGGCAAACTCAACGGCTTTCTGCCGGTCTGCGGCGTAATTGTCGCGCTGCTGCACTGGCTGCAGGCCAGCATGATCAAGGCGGCTTGCAAACGCTACTTCGCTGTCACCAAGGCCGAATTTGTCACTGTGCTGATCTTTGGTGTGTTTGGCATGGTCGACATTCGTCAGCGCCTGCAAGAGATCGTCAACGCCGCCCAGCGCGGCAATCTCTCGGACAAACCATAAAAGAAAAGGGGACGGCGGTAGCCGTCCCCTAGAGTCGTGTCGTCCTGTCCGTAGAACTGCAATGCTCCCTGCAATCCCTGACGTTATCCTAATCCTTTGGAATATCCCCTTTCCAATCCGTTGGCGTGTCCTGCGGCGTTCCTAGCCTGGCAATTCATCCTGAACTGCTTCCCTGTCTCCATCCTGGAGGTGTCCATTACCACGTCCTGTGGGGTTCCTTGCGTCTTCCTGACAGATAACCATCCGGGTTATCTCACTTCATCCTGAAGTATTCCTCTCGCATCCGGCGAGGTCCTGTTCATCCTGAAGAACGAGGTTCCGTTCGTTCTGCTCCCATCCCGAGAGTGTCCTGCCGCATCCCGCGGTGTTCCTTTATTCATCCGTGACGATAATCATCCTGATTATCGAGCTCATCCTGAGGTATCCCTTGTCCACATCCTGCGGACTATTCCATCTTTATGCGCTGCCCTGCATCCTGCCGGACCAGCTCCGTCCTTGTGAGACCCATACTAAGGAAATGCGCACCCCGAACAAGGGCCATCCGATGATAAAGATCCGATGCGGCTCCCATCTCAAAAAACGAACTCAAAAACTAACCCTTTAATATCAGTTAGTTATTTAGTTTCACGGGAAAGCTCGATCATTCTGGCATGGCTTCGCGTACGGCTCAAAGCGCCAGCCTCTTACAGTCGCTATGGCAGATCTCTTACACGGGTTTCGCCCCCAAAAACGGGGCAGGAAAACGGTTCAATCCTGACGTTAAGACTTAAAAATTAGTTGAATAAATATGCTTAAAAAAACCGCAAAAAAAAGAGCCGAGGCCAGGCTCGACTCTTCAACATTCCAATTTTTTAATCAGCTCAAGCGGTTGGCCGGATTGAGATAGGCCTTGCGCAGCGATTCCGGTGCCAGCACCTCCAGTTCACCGCCGATGTTGTTCAACCAGCTGCGAAACTCCGGGGTGTCCTGCACCTCTGTCTCCACCACCACGCTACGCTTGTCATAGCGGGTCATGCGCGGATTGTTGCCGGGGATCTGGTTATCCACCAGCGACTGGCTGTTAGCATCGATCCGGCCGACGAAGCGGATCGGGCCGCTCACATCCTGATAGCCCTGATCGCGGATCAGCTTCTGGATGTTGAAATCCTTCGGCTGGGTGGCGCTGAAGTTGGTCAGCTCCACGTTCTTGATATGGTCAAACGGGATGCCGTAGACCTTGGGATCCAGCTCGGACAGAGTGCAGAGCAGGATCGGACCGTCCGGCTGATTGAGAATGCCGAGCGGGTTGATACGGTCGTAGCAGAGCCATACGGTGCGCTCTTTGATCACGCGCTGGATCTCGGCACTGAACTTGCGACCACGCCAGAGCGCATCGCGGATCAGGGTGCTGCGGCGGATCTCCGGGTTGCCGGCAAACGGACGCGGTGACTGGTGGACACTCTCCAGCCAGCGTTCGGCCAGTTCACTCTGGCTGTCGCGGATCACCTGGCTCGCCTTGTCGACCAGCGGGTTCAATTCAGTCAGTACACTCGCCGGCAACAGTTGGCTCGCCTGATCACTCCAGGTTTTCAGGGCCACCGCCAGCGAGAGCGGCATTATATTGGCAAAGTCGTTGAGGCCGTGGCGCTCGAAGCACCAGCCATGGGGTTTGCTGCGCTCGTCCGAGGTGAGGTCGAACAGTCCCATGCCGGACATCTCCTCCAGGTCCCGTTGCACGGTACGCAGACTGACGTGGATACCTTCCTCTTCCAGTTTTACCTGGAGTTGGCTGGCGGTCAGCTTGTAAGGGCGGTGCGGGATGCAACGCGCCAAGGTCAGTTGTCGTAACAGCTTCTTGCTCATGGTGCTTGCCTTCACTGGTTTAGCGTTGACTGTATGCTAGTCGTGACTTGCGACAGTCTATGTCGCAAGTTTTGCTGCGACAACTGTCGCCATTTTCATACAAAACACACTAAACAATTGATTTATAAAGACAATGCACTCAAAAAAGGAGCCGCTAGAGGCTAAAATTAGCAAAAAATCCCTCAAATGAAAGTTCTATCTTGCGATTTATTGTTAGCATAAAACTCCGATTAATTAATTCATCACAGAATATGATTTCAGGGGAGAGCATGACTCTCCCCTTTTGCTCACATCAGCCACGACCAGGCTGACTTGGTGATGGCCGCACCGACCATGTAGCCAAATACCGCCAGCGCTGCCACACCGGCCACCAGCTTCTGACCGCGGGCCGGGCGCTTGAGCGCCATGACACCCAAACCGATATAGAGTACCAGTGCCATCAGCTTGGCCATCAGCCAGGGTTGTTGACCCGGGCTCAACTGCAAGGCCACCGCCAGCAACACACCAAACAGCAGCAGGAAGGTGTCGTTGATATGCGGCAGGATCTTCAGCCACTTCTGCTGCAACCGATCGCTGCCGGCCAGCGCCAGACTCCAGCGATAGATAAAGAGCAGCAGACTGACCAGCGCCAGCGTCATATGCAGGTGTTTGAACATGGGATAATAGGCAATCATTTTGCTTCCTTGTCGTCGTCGGGTAGCCCGCTATTCCAGTTGTGGGCATGGATACGCTCCTGCCCCTCCTCGTCGTCTTGCAACAGATCGGAGAGGATCTCCCGGTATTGCAGGCTCTTGTTGATATAAGTGTGTTCGTCGTCCAGATAGTTGACCTGCTCGCGCAACAGCCAGTTATCGTGCTGCTTGAAGGTCTGCCCCGCCCGCCAGGCCTGGTTGGCCCGAAAACCGAGCTGGGTCAGGGCTTCCACCCCCAGATCGACCGCCGAGCCCAGGGTTTCCCGGTGAACGCTCTCGACCCCGTGGCGCAGGATCTCGTGGGCATGGGGTCGATCCAGCGCTCGCGCCAGGATCTTCAGGTGCGGGAAGTGCTTCTGCACCATCTCGATCACCGCCAGCGAGGTGGCCGGATCGTTGATGGAGAGCACCAGCAGCTTCGCCTTGTGCGCCCCGGCAGCATGGAGCAGATCGATCCGGCTGGCATCGCCATAGAAGACCTGATAACCGTACTTGCGCAGGGTCTCTATCTGGCTGGCATCCTGCTCGAGGATGGTGGTGCCGATGCCGTGACCATGCAGCAGACGCCCCACGATCTGGCCGAAGCGGCCGAAGCCCGCGATGATCACCGGATGCTCCACCAGCTCAGGTTGCTCATGCTGCGGTGCGTCGCTCTGGTTACGGTAATCGAACCAGGGCTGGATCACCCGATCATTGAGGATCAGCAGCAGCGGGGTGAGCGCCATGGAGAGCGCAACCACCAGCGTAAGCAGCGAGATGGTCTCGCCGGGCAGCACCCGGTTCTGGGCGGCAAACGAGAAGAGCACGAAGGCAAACTCACCGCCCTGTGCGAGCGCCAGCGCGAAGGTCCAGCGTTGACTCGGCGAGATGCGGATGATGAAACCGAGTGCCATCAACACCAGCCATTTGAGCACCATCAGGCCAACCACCAGAGTGGGTATCAGGAAGGGGTGTTCGGCAAACAGCCCGAAGTCGATCCCCGCCCCCACCGACATGAAGAACAGGCCGAGCAGCAAGCCCTTGAACGGCTCTATGTCGGCCTCCAGCTCATGGCGATATTCGCTGTCGGCCAGCACCACACCGGCGAGGAAAGAGCCGAGAGCGGGCGAAAGCCCCACCGACTCCATCAACACGGCGATAGCGATCACCAGCAGCAGGGCGGCGGCGACGAAGATCTCCCGCATGTGGGACTGGGCGATGGCACGAAACACCGGCCGCATCAGGTAGTGGCCACCCAGCACGATGCCTGAGATGGCCGCGACTACCAGCAGGCCGTGCTGCCACCCCGCCAGCTCGGAGCCACCATTGCTGGCGACCGGCGCCATGGCCAGCAGTGGCAACAGCGCCAGGATCGGAATGACCGCAATATCCTGAAACAGCAGCACCGCAAAGGCGGAGCGACCGCTCTCGCTCTGCATCAGCTTGCGCTCCTGCAGGCTCTGCAACACGATGGCGGTCGAGGAGAGCGCCAGAATGAGGCCGATGGCCAGCCCCTGTTGCAGCGGCAGGCCGATCAGGTGCGCCACGCCGGTCAGCGCCGCCGTAGTGAGCAGCACCTGCAGGCCACCGGTGCCGAGGATCGGCCCCTTCAGCTGCCACAAGAGGGCCGGACGCAATTCAAGGCCGACCAGAAACAGCATCAGCACCACGCCAAACTCGGCGAAGTGCATCACATCCTTCTGCTCCCCCACCAGCCCCAGCAGAAAGGGGCCTATGATGATCCCCGCCAGCAGGTAGCCGAGCACCGAGCCCAGCCCCCAGCGCTTGGCCAGCGGCACCGCGATAACGGCGGCGGAGAGGTAGATAAAGGCATCAAACAGGATCCCGTGGCCCATCAGTCAGCCCTCCGTGTGAACATCTGGTCCGGCTCATAAGCTCGGCCAACAAGCAGCCCATGTTTCATCAGAGCACCTCCAGCAAGTCACGCAGATAAGGACGCCCGGCCAGTTGCTCCGGGGTCAGCTGATCATCACGCAGGGCGCAAAGCAGCTGGCGGTAATCCTGTCCACAGCGGCGCAGGGCGGCGGGATCCTTGATCTTGTGAAAGGAGTGGAGCACGAAGGGGGGCAGCCAGTTCATGCCGCACAAGGTGGCTGCCTGCTGAAATGGCAGCAAAAAATCGAGCAGCGGTCGGCTGTTGTAACCCTCGCTGCAGTAGGACTCCGGCGCCCCGCCGGTGGTGATGGCGCTCAGCCACTGCTTGCCCTTGAGGGCGTGGGCTTCAGGGCCGTAGGCGTAGCCATACTCCAATACCAGATCCATCCACTCCTTCATGATGGCCGGGCAGGAGTACCAGTAAAACGGGTGCTGGAAGACGATGATATCGTGCTCACAGAGCAGCGCCTGCTCTCGCTTCACATCGATGAACATGTCGGGATAGTGCTGGTAAAGGTCGTGAACCGTGACCCCCTCCAGCCCCTCAATCGCCTGCAACAGCTGCTTGTTGGCCCGCGAGCTCTGTAGCGCGGGATGGGAAAAAATAACCAGAATGCGTTTCATGACCACATCACCCGAACAAAGCCTTGCTGTGCAAGGCGCGGTAAACAGAAAAGGGGAGTCTGGGGAGCTGCATCGTAAAGGTGCACAGGAGAGCGACCTTATCAGGAAGCGCCATAGCCTGCCAACTCGGGGATCAGCTCCCGCAGCGCCGGATTGAGGGTCTGGTGAGCGGGATAGCAGAGCCCGATCCGGCGAAACATCCGCGGTCCGCTCACCGGCAGGGTACAGAGCCCCGCCTCATCCTCGACCAGCCCGTCCGGCAGAAAACTGATGCCAACCCCCGCCAGCACCAGCGCCATCACCAACCCCTTGCTCTCAGCCTTGGCCACCAGATTGAGGGTAAGGCGGTCACAGGCCAGCAGGCCGATAGTCTGCTGATGGGCTTCGCAGGGCGGGCACTCAATAAAATCATAATGTTGCAGCTCGGCGAGCTCGATCCTTTCGCGACTGGCAAGGGGATGGTCGACCGGCACGCAGAGCACATAATCCTCCTCCCACAGCGGCAGAAAGATCTCGTCCTCCCGGCGCAAGGCATCCAGCGTCAAGCGGCAGTCGGCGGGTGTGGTGTAATCGGAAAGGGTGAGATCCAGCTGCGGCAGCACGCGCTGTACTTGCTGCAGCAACCCGGCCACCCGGCGGCGACTCAAGTCCGGCATGATGGCGATATTGAGCCTCGCGCGCGTCGCTTTCTGGCGAAACAGCTCCGGCAGACGGCGCGCCTCCTCCACCAGCTTGACTGCGTGAGGATAGAGATAGTGGGCCGGATCTTTCGCCACCACCCCCTTCTTGCCCCGGACAAACAGGCTGTCACCGAGCGCCTCTTCCAGCTGGCGCAGCCCCGCCGAGAGGGAGGGCTGGCTGACGTGGCAGCGCTCGGCCGCCGCCGTGATGTTCTTCTCTTCATAAATGGCGATGAAGAAACGCAGCAATCTCAAGTCCAGCATAAACCAACCATAGTTTTTTCAGATGATAACCAGCGGAAAACAATATTTATCACTTATAGATGCAGTGACTATAGTGATTGGGTTCCGTGCTGGCCAGCCACCTGTTTGCTCAAACCGACTCTTGAATCAGAAGGAAAGACCCATGTCCAAATCTCTCGTCGTGATCACCGGTGCCTCCGCCGGGATCGGTGCCGCCATCGCCCGTGCCTTCTCTGCTGCCGGTCATCCGCTGCTGCTGCTGGCCCGCCGGGTCGAGCCGATGCAGGCGCTGAATCTGCCCGATACCCTCTGCATCGGGGTCGATGTGACCGACACCGCCGCCATGAAAGCCGCCGTCCAGCAGGCAGAAGCCAAATTTGGCCCGGTGGGCTGCATGGTCAACAACGCCGGTGTCATGCTGCTGGGTCAGGCCGATGTGCAGGATCCCGCCGAGTGGCAGCAGATGCTCAACATCAACGTGATGGGGGTGCTGAACGGCGTCCACGCAGTGCTGGCAGGTATGAAGGAGCGCCGCAGCGGCACCATCATCAACATCAGCTCCATCGCCGGTCGCAAGACCTTCCCGAACCATGCTGCCTACTGCGCCACCAAGTTCGCCGTGCACGCCCTGACCGAGAACATCCGGGAAGAGGTGGCCGATGTCGGCGTGCGGATGGTGACCATCGCCCCGGGTGCGGTCGAGACCGAGCTGCTCAGCCACACCACTGACGAGAGCATCAAGGCCGGTTACCACGACTGGAAAGATCAGATGGGTGGCGTCATTGCGCCGGAAGTGATCGCCGATGCCGTGCTCTACGCCTGGAACCAGCCTGCCAACGTCTGCGTGCGCGAGATCGTGCTGGCGGCGACCCGTCAGCAACCTTAATACTGGCTGACTGACACCATGGGGAGGGCTTGACCCTCCCCCGGGGCACAGGGTTACCATGTGCCCCTTGTTATTTTCGAGTCATTCCATGGTTCTCACCCGTCGCCAACTCGCTCACGCCCGTCGCTGGCTCCCCTTGTGGAGTCTGGTGCTGGTGTTGATGTCGTTTGGCAGCCGGGCCGCAACCGACCTCTGTACCCTGACCACCCACTGCAGCCAGAGCGAGCGCACCCTGGAAAAAGCAATGCCCTGCGGCAGCTTTAC
Source organism: Aeromonas sp. s13 (assembly GCF_040907905.1). Classification (NCBI taxonomy): domain Bacteria; kingdom Pseudomonadati; phylum Pseudomonadota; class Gammaproteobacteria; order Aeromonadales; family Aeromonadaceae; genus Aeromonas; species Aeromonas sp. s13. The sequence goes on from NZ_JBFOCS010000066.1 coordinate 43,142, forward strand.
CACCGCCCTCTCGATGACGCTGGTAGGCAGCGACAGCCTGACGGTCGCCGTACTGGAACCGGATACCCCCGACTTCGCCTCCCCCTCTCTCTTTATGCCGGACGCCCCGTGCGAGCGGCTCGAACGTCCCCCACGTACCCGGATCTGAAACGCATCCCGTATCGGGCATCTTTTCTTTCAATCTGAGGTGAGTGATGTACAAACCCCTGTTACTGGCCATGCTGGCCGGTACCGTCAGCTTTTCGGCTCTCGCAGCCGAGAAGATGACCGTCTACAAATCCAAATATTGTGGCTGCTGCCAAAGCTGGAACGAGCACATGGAGCAGAATGGCTTCGAACTGGACGTCATCGAAACCGAACAGCTCGGCGCAGTGAAGCAGCAATACGGTATCGCGCCGGAACTGGCTTCCTGCCATACCGGTATCGTAAATGGCTATGTGATCGAGGGGCATGTACCGGCCGCCGATGTACAAAAGCTGCTCAGGGAAAAACCGGCGATCCGTGGCCTGACCATTCCGGGCATGCCCCAGAGTGCGCGGGGCATGGATATTCCGGGCCATCCCTATGAGGTACTGAGTATCAGCAACGAGGGCGCGACCAACCGCTGGTCGAGCTACCCAGGCTGACGAAAACTGGCCATGAGAGGGCACTCCCATATCATGTGAGGCACACCTGAGCGGACTCTTGCCGCTCATGGCCAGAAAGAGGGCCGCTATCGCGAGATAGCGGCTTTTTTTGATTACATTTCCTGCAATAACAAGGGATTGCTTGCAACCACCGGCAACAAGGGGCAGATTTAACGCCAATTCATGGAGCCGATGCTCAGGTCTACCAACCCTTTCCAGCGCCAAGGATGCGACATGTTTACCTTTTCCCGAGGAGTTCTGCTGCTAGCCTTTCTGACAGTTCTCCCCCCCACTTATGCCAATGAAGAGCCCGCCATGCTGACAAGCGAACATCCAATCCAGCCGCCCGTGGCCGCCAAACATCCCCGCACCCTGAAAAAACACGGGGATACCCGCATCGACAACTACTACTGGCTGCGCGACGACCAGCGGCAGAAGCCCGAGGTGTTGGACTATCTCAAGGCCGAGAACGCCTATACCGAGGCCATGCTCAAGCCGACCCAACCCCTGCGCGAACAGCTTTACAAAGAGATGGTCGCCCGCATCCCCCAGCAGGATGAGTCGGTACCCTATGTAAAAAATGGCTACCGCTACCAGACCCGCTATGAGCCGGGCAAGGAGTACGGGATCTACTCGCGCACCAAGCTCGGTGAAGAGCAGGCGAGCCTGTTGCTCGACAGCAACCAGCGGGCAGAAGGGCACGAGTTCTATGCCCTCGGCGCCCTTGAGGTGAGCCGTAACAATCGCTGGCTGGCGGTGGCGGAAGATTTCCTCTCCCGTCGTCAGTACCAGATCCAGTTCCTCGATCTGGAGAGCGGCCAGTGGGCCACCGACAAACTGGAAAATACCTCCGGCAATCTGGTGTGGGCCAACGACAACAAGACCGTCTTCTATGTGCGCAAGCACCCGCAGACCCTGCTGCCCTATCAGGTCTATCGCCATACGCTCGGGACGGATCCGGCAACGGACAAGCTGGTCTATGAAGAGAAGGATGACTCCTTCTACATCAGCCTCTACGCCACCACCTCGGAAGATTTCATCGTCATCGCGCTCTCCAGCACCACCACAGGCGAAGCACGGCTGATCGATGCCAACCAGCCGGAGCACGCCCCACGCCTGTTCCTGCCCCGTCAGGTGGATCACGAATACAGCCTGGATCACTACCGCGGCCGCTTCTATGTGCGCTCCAACAAGGATGGCAAGAACTTCGGCCTCTACGAGACCCAAGAGAGCCCGGTCGATCGCTGGAAGGCGGTGATCGCCCCCAATCCGGATGTGCTGCTGGAGAGCTACGCCCTGTTCAAGGATTGGCTGGTACTGGAAGAGCGCAACAAGGGGCTGACCCGACTGCGCCAGATCAACTGGCAGAGCGGTGACGAGAAGGAGATCGCCTTCGACGATCCCGCCTATGTCACCTGGCTCGCCTACAACCCAGAGCCGGATACCAGCGCCCTGCGCTATGGCTACTCCTCCATGACCACCCCCGCCTCCACCTATGAGCTGGATATGGCGAGCGGCAAGCGCACCCTGCTCAAGCAGCAGCCGGTGGCCGGCTTCAAGGCCGACCAGTACGCCAGCGAGCGGCTCTGGGTAACCGCCCGCGACGGTGTATCGGTGCCGGTGTCGCTGGTCTATCGCAAGGACAAGTTCAAGAAAGAGCAGGCTGATGCGCCCAAGAATCCGCTGCTGGTCTATGGCTATGGATCCTACGGCGCCAGCATGGATCCCGACTTCAGCAGCTCGCGCCTGAGCCTGCTCGATCGCGGCTTCGTCTACGCCATCGCCCATATCCGGGGTGGTGAAGAGCTGGGCCGTCACTGGTACGAAGATGGCAAACTGCTGAAAAAGCAGAACACCTTCAATGACTTTATCGATGTCACCAAGGCGCTGGTTGAGCAAGGCTACGGGGCCAGGGATCAGGTCTACGCCATGGGCGGCAGCGCCGGCGGCCTGCTGATGGGGGCCGTCATCAATCAGGCGCCCGAACTCTATCGCGGCGTGGTGGCGCAGGTGCCGTTTGTCGATGTGGTCACCACCATGCTGGACGAGTCGATTCCCCTCACCACCGGGGAGTATGACGAGTGGGGCAACCCGAACCAGAAGCGCTACTACGACTACATGAAGAGCTACAGCCCCTACGATCAGGTGAAGGCGCAAGCCTATCCCAACCTACTGGTCACCACCGGGCTGCACGACTCGCAAGTGCAGTATTGGGAGCCCGCCAAGTGGGTCGCCAAGCTGCGCGAACTGAAGACAGATGATAACAAGTTGTTACTGAACACCGACATGGACGCCGGCCACGGCGGCAAGTCGGGCCGCTTCAAAGCCTACGAGGATATCGCGCTGGAATACGCCTTTATCCTGGATCTGGCCACCCCGGCCAACTGATCCATTATGACCTCGGCCCTTGTCATTCAAGGGCCACATAAGAATCCTCTCGCAGTTTTTCCCTCTTCCATTTCCCTCCATATCAAATTAATCTTCGGCAAGAAAATGAATGATCGAGGTCATGTTTCTCAAGATTTAACTCCGTTATTTTGCCATTTCGTTTGATTTATGTTGGGTGAATGTGCTTAATCGGAGTGCTTGCAACTTTTTATTTGGCCCCTCAGGGGCCAATTTATCTTCGACCGACAGGAGGTCGGTAGCCTCACCACAGGATGAGGGTGACTGCCGGAAAGGGGGTGATCAACTCCCCCGCTTTCGCGCAACGAGAAGAGCGGGCAAGCCCGGCGCAGAACGGGATTGCCATCAATTTATCCGGGGATCGGATAAACAAAATCAAAGAAAAGGGAGAAAAAATGAAAGGATTAACTTTGGCATGCGCCCTGTCGGCGGCTCTGGTCGGTGTCTCATTCGGTGGTCCGGTACAAGCGCAGGAGCGCTTCGTGACCATAGGCACCGGCGGTCAGACCGGCGTCTACTATGTCGCTGGCCAGTCCATCTGCCGCTTCCTCAATCGCGGCGCCGCCGATCACCAGATCAAGTGCAACGCCCCGGCCAGTGGCGGTGGTGTTGCCAACGTCAACGGCATCCGCAGCGGTGAGTTCAACTTCGGCATCATGCAATCCGACCACCAGTTCAAAGCGATGAAAGGGCTGCCACCGTTCCAGGCCGAAGGGGCCATGGACGATATGCGCGCCGTCTTCTCCCTGCAGAGCGAGGTGTTCACCATCCTGGCTCGCCGCGATGCCAAGATCGCCAGCTTCGACGATCTGAAGGGCAAGCGCGTCAACATCGGCAACCCGGGCTCCGGCCAGCGTGACACCATGGAAGAGATCATGGCGGTCAAAGGCTGGAAAAAGGGTGACTTCGGTCTGGTCTCCGAGCTGAAACCGGCCGAACAGGCCTCCGCCCTCGGTGACAACAACATCGACGCCATGAGCTACTTCGTCGGTCACCCGAACGGTGCCATTCAGGAAGCCTCCACCACCACAGATGCAGTACTAGTCCCTGTGACCGGCGCCGACATCGACAAGCTGCTGGCCGAGAAGAGCTACTACAGCAAGGCCGAGATCCCGGGCGGCATCTACAAGGGCAGCGACAAGCCGACTCCCTCCATCGGTGGCAAAGCGGTGCTCTCCACCAGCGCCAAAACCGATCCGGAAGTGGTCTATCAGCTGGTCAAGTCGGTGTTCGACAACCTGGATCGCTTCAAGCGCCTGCACCCTGCCTTTGCCGACCTGAAAGAGGCCGACATGATCAAGGTGGGTCTCTCTGCACCGCTGCATGAAGGGGCTGCCCGCTACTACAAAGAGCGCGGCTGGCTCTGATTGAAGGCCCCGGGGCCTTTGTCACTCTCTTCGACACCCGTCTGCCGCCTGATTGCGGGGGCGGGTGTCGCTCTTGTTGTACTCGTTGGCACAAGTAAACCCTATGCAAGATAAACAACTCTCTACCGAGGAACTGATCGCCCAGGATGTGGGCGCTCGCCTGCCGCTGGGCCCGCTGGGCTGGATCATAACCACGCTGGCGCTGGCCTGGTCGCTGTTCCAGCTCTGGATCGCCTCGCCACTCCCCTTCATGGTGGGGTTTGGCGTACTCAATGACACCGAAACCCGCTCCATTCACCTCACCTTTGCCCTGTTGCTCGCTTTTCTGGTGTTCCCGGCGTTTCGCTCCTCGCCGCGGGATCGGGTCCCCCTCGGTGATATCGCCCTCGGTCTGATCGCCGCTGGCGCCGCGTCTTACCTGTTCGTGATGTATGAAGCGCTGGCGCTGCGTCCCGGCACCCTCACCACCGCCGATCTGGTGACTGCCTGCATCGGCATTCCGCTGCTGCTGGAAGCGGCGCGCCGCGCCCTGGGGCCAGCACTGGCGGTCATCGCCATCGTCTTTCTGATCTACAGCCTGGCGGGCCCCTGGATGCCGGGACTGCTGGCACACCGCGGGGTAGGTTTCACCGCGCTGGCCAACCACCAGTGGATCACCACCGAAGGGGTGTTCGGCATCGCCCTTGGCGTCTCCACCAGCTTCGTATTCCTGTTCGTGCTGTTCGGCGCCCTGCTGGAGCGGGCCGGCGCAGGTCACTACTTTATCCAGCTCGCCTTCAGCCTGCTCGGTCACTTGCGCGGCGGCCCGGCCAAGGCGGCAGTGGTCGCCTCCGGCCTCACCGGTCTGATCTCCGGCTCGTCGATCGCCAACGTGGTGACCACCGGCACCTTCACCATCCCGATGATGAAGAAGGTGGGCTTCAGTTCAGAGAAAGCGGGGGCGGTGGAAGTGGCCTCCTCGGTCAACGGCCAGATCATGCCACCGGTGATGGGGGCTGCGGCTTTCCTGATGGTCGAATACGTGGGCATCCCCTATGTGGAGATCATCAAGCACGCCTTCCTGCCTGCCACCATCTCCTACATAGCGCTGCTCTACATCGTCCATCTGGAGGCGCTGAAACTGGGCATGCAGCCCATCGGCAACCATCAACCCAAACCCTGGCTGCGTCGCCTGACCGGTTTTGCCTTTGGCGCAGCCCTCATCAGCGGCCTGTCACTGGCGGTCTACTATGGCCTCGGCTGGCTCAAACCTGCTCTGGGTGACTACGCCCTGCCGGGGATCTCGGTACTGCTGGCTGCCACCTATGTGGCTCTGTTGAAGATCGCCGCCAGCAATGAACCACTGCCTGCCGAAGATCCCGACAAGCCGCTCACCGAGCTGCCCAACACCCGCGCCGTGCTGCTCTCCGGCCTGCACTTCCTGCTGCCGGTGGTGGTACTGGTGTGGTGCCTGATGGTGGAACGCCTCTCGCCGGGGCTGTCGGCCTTCTGGGGTACCGTGATGCTGGTGATCATCCTGCTAACCCAGCGCCCGCTGCTCAACTGGCTGCGCAAGGACGGCAAGCACGACTACGGCACCGTCGCTGATGGCGTGGTGGATCTGCGGGAAGGGCTGGTTGCCGGTGCCCGCAACATGATCGGTATCGGCATTGCCACCGCCACCGCGGGGATTATCGTGGGTGCGGTCTCCCAGACCGGGGTCGGTCTGGTGCTGGCGGATCTGGTGGAGTTCCTCTCCATGGGCAACCTGCTGCTGATGCTGCTGCTCACCGCCCTGCTGAGCCTGATCCTCGGCATGGGGCTGCCCACCACTGCCAACTACATCGTGGTGTCCAGCCTGCTGGCGCCAGTGGTGGTGACGCTGGGGCAGCAAAACGGGCTGATCGTGCCGCTGATCGCGGTGCACCTGTTCGTCTTCTACTTCGGCATCATGGCGGATGTGACGCCGCCGGTGGGGCTGGCCTCCTTCGCGGCAGCCGCTGTCTCCAAGGGCGATCCCATCAAGACCGGGATCACCGCCTTCTACTACAGCCTGCGTACCGCGGCGCTGCCGTTCCTGTTTATCTTCAACACCGATCTGCTGCTGATCGACGTGGACTTCGCCCACGGCGTGCTGATCTTCATCGTGGCGACCATCGCCATGCTGATCTTCGCCGCCGCCACTCAGGGCTGGTTCCTGGTGAAGAGCCGCTGGTACGAGAGCCTGCTGCTGTTGCTGGTCGCCTTTACCCTGTTCCGCCCGGGTTTCTGGATGGACATGGTGCACGACCCCTATCGCGAGACCCCGCCTGCCCAGCTGGCCCAGACCATGGGTGAAGTGGAGGCGGAGAGCACCCTGCGGCTGCGGATCCTCGGTGAAGATGCAGTGGGCAAGCCGCGCAAGTTCACCCTGCTGGTCGCCGTACCGGATGGGGCAAATGGCGAAGAGCGGCTGGCCAATCTGGGGCTTAGCCTCTATGAGCAGGACGGCAAGACGCTGATCGACAACGTCGCCTTTGGCAGCCCGGCCGCCACCATGGGACTGGAGTTCGATCAGGAGATCCTCACCGTCAAGGCACCGACCGAGCGCTGGACCAAGGAGTGGATGTGGATCCCGGGCTTCCTGCTGTTCGGGGTGATCGTCTGGCTGCAGCGTCGCCGCAGCGTCAAGGCCGGTTAATCCACCGGGCAGATGAGACCGAGGGCCGCTATTGCGGCCCTCTTTTTATTGCCTTGCCCTCTGCGGCTCTTGTGATGAGCAACAGTCATGGAAAAGGTAAACGGTGGCGAGCGGCCAAAAAAGTGGGGTGACATGTCCATGTCACCCCCTCGCAAATAGCATGTTCCATATTGGAGTCCGGCCACGCCGGGTCTCTGTTTCACTTTACGATAGTTCGCGACCCATCTGAAGTGAGCGCCAATTGCAGCGATGCAACTGGCCAGCTACCCGTTACAACCTTCGTCCACACGGCAGACAAGCCGCCGTGTTTGTCCTTGCAACTGAAATATTACGCATAAAAACAAAATAAAAAACGTTTTTATGCTAATTCCATTCACATCAGAGTACAAAAAACAGCCTTATCATCACCACTAAATTGTTATAAAACAGTAAGATATATTCATGCATGGTTATTCACCCGCAAAGGGTATCAGCAATGGCTTACAAGGCTTTGCGAGATCTCGCACAAAAAATGGCCGCCTCACAGCCAACGGCGCAGGGGCAACCAGTCGCTAAGGCGGGCTATCAGTCGCCTTGACCACCCTTCGGGTTTGCGCGGCAATCCACCCGCCTGCTCCTGCCAGTGAGCCAGCCACGTTCGCAGCGCCTCGCAGATCGGCGGGCAGTGCAGATGCAGCATCAGTTCGGTATTGAGAAAGAGTGAGCGAGGATCGAGGTTGAGGCTGCCGAACAGCGCCCGCTCCTCCCCCAGCAGGATCAACTTGGCGTGCAGGCTGCCGTGGCCATGGTCAAACTCGGCGACCCGGATCCCTTGGCGCAGCAACCAGCCGAGATAACGCTGATAGGCACCATAGACCAGTGGCACATCGGTGCTGGCCAGCGAGTTGGTGAGAATGTCGATGGCGATCCCCTGCTGGCGCAGCCGCGCCAGACGGTGCCGGAACCCGCGGGTCAGGATGAGGTAAGGGGTCACCAACCCCAGCGAGCCGGGATTGTCATCCAGCTGGCGCCAGAGCTGACGGGCGGTGGTGGGACGGGAGATCAGCCCCTTGCCGGGACGGTCGAACCACACCTCGGCCCGCCCTTCATGCCACTGCAGCGGCAAATCGCGCTCGTCAAACAGCGCCGCAGGCAGATCGTAGACCGTGGCCACCGCCGGATCCGTCATGGTGAACAAGAAGTCGTTGACCACCTCTATTTCGGCGGGCAGCAGCTCGCGGCGCAGCAGATGGCGGATGGGGTGACTCCAGCGGCTGTGCCAGAACTGCTCGAACCCCTGCGCCATCTGCTGGCACAGTCCCCCCTGACAGGCGAGATCGAGATCCACGAAGGGCGCTTGCGGATCCAGACCGAAGTAGCGATCGCCTATGTTGCGCCCGCCGATCAGCGCCTGCTTGCCATCCACCAGCAGCAGCTTGTTGTGCATCCGGTGGTTGATGCGGCGAAAGCTGAGCAGCCCCTCCAGCAGCAGTGCCAGCGGGCGCCAGCCCCGCAGCCAGAAGGGGTTGAACAGCCGCACCTCGATCCCCGGGTAGTGAGCCACCATTTCCAGAAAGCGGTTGTCACCGGCATAGAGATCATCCACCAGCAGCTGCACCTTGACGCCGCGCCGAGCGGCGTGAAGCAGCTCGCTCAGCAGCAACTTGCCGCTGCTGTCCTCTTCCCAGCTGTAGTACTGCGCCTGGATCCGCTCGCGGGCATGGCGGATCCATTGACAACGCACCTTCAGCGCCAGCAGAGGATCGTCGATCAGGGCAAAGGATCCGGGGATCATGGTGTCATCCTGCTGTCATGGCCGGGTGTCATAACGCTGGCGAGCCTCTTCACATATTCAAAAGGAGTTGCTGATGGAACTGCATGATACCCCGATGTTGCGCTATCTGGGCCAGCTCAGCCAGCCAGATCTCATCCCGGCCACCGGCCCCGCCCACTGGTTTTTGCAACACAGGGACGGTGGCTGGCAATTGCCGACCGTGCAGGCGACCCTGCCGGTCAACCGGCTCAGGGCTGAGCCGCTTCGATAGCGGCAGCCTTGCCCTCGATCTGGGGCAGGCTGAAACGATAGGCCACGTAGTACTTGTAGATGGTGCCGACATAGTTGATCGGCCCCTGTCCGACTTCGTTGGCCACCAGCTGATCCACGTTGCCGAACCAGACGTTGGGATCGAGCCCCAGCTTCTCCGCCTTGCCTCGCAGCGCCTGCACCCGGTTCGGCCCGGCGTTGTAGGCGGCGAGGGCAAACAGGTGGCGGTTGAGCCGATCCAGCTTGGGATCATTGAAGTAGGTATCGAGGATCAACCGCATGTAGCGGCAGGCGGCCTCCACATTTCCCTCCAGCGTGGTGAGTCTGGCGCCGTTGATGCCGACTTCCCGCCCCGTACTGGGCAGCAGCTGCATGAGGCCCACGGCCCCCTTGGGCGAACGCGCCTTGGGATTGAGGCCGGACTCCTTGTAACCAAGCGCCGCCAGCATCAGCCAGTCAAGATCGTATTTATTGGCGTACTTCTCCAGCACCTTGCGAATGGTCGCGAGGCGCCCCATGGGATCCGGCGCCAGGATATTGCTCATCTGATCGCTGCGAACCAGCAACCGGCGCAGGGTCATGTCGCTGTAAAGGCTGTTGCGGCTGACGCTCGCCAGATAGCCATTGACCGCCTTGAGCAGCTCGGGGCTGTTCTTGCGCAGCGCCCAGGCACTGGTGCCGTTGCTGCGCAGGGGGATCAACTTGTGGGCCTTGAGGCCGGAGATCATGCCACCCAGCCAGATCCTCCCCTTGTAGCTGTCGGTCACCGTCAGGGGAATAATGCCAGCGGCCACCATCTCCAGCAGATCGCCATCCTGTAGATATTCGGGCACCGTTTCGATATAGACGGGGGGCAGCCCCAGCTCGCGAAACAGCCAGTTGAGCTGGCGCAGACTCTCGTAGTAGCTGGAGCTGGCGCGCACCCAGACCCGCCTGCCGGAGAGCTGGGTAATACGGCTGAAGGCGGGCAGGCTCTGCTGGCTCACCACCCACTCCTCGATGGATGAAATGAGCGGCCGGGAGAAGGCCACCTGTTCACGCCGGGTCGGGGTCACCGTCATGGTCGCCGCCACCAGATCGCCACGCCCCTCGGTCAGATAGTCCAGCAGCTTGTCTTGGCGCACCGGGATGTAGACCACCTTGAGTTTGACCTTCTCTTTGGCGAGATAGGTCTTGTTCAGCCAGCGCTCGAACCCTTGCAGCTGATTGACCAGAATGCCGTACTGGGCGCCGCGATCGAGAAAATAGAAGCCGCGCTCATAGACCACCAGAGCCCTGAGTTCGCGCTTTTGCAGAATGCTTTCGAGGTCACCGGGTTGGGGCAGACGCTGTGGCTTGAGTTCAGCCGCCAGCAGGGGAAAACAGCAGAGGGCCAGCAGAGCCCAGATCCAGCGTCGCATCACGATGGCTGCCCCTGTGCTGAGGTCACGCCTGCTGCCTGTTGGCAGCACGGATCACGATAGAGGGTGGGATTGGGAGCAGAGATCCATCGCTGCATCATGATATTTACGCCTTCTGTTGGCCGACTCGCGCCGGGCAAAAACGTCTGTGGGATAGAGTAACTATAGAACGCCGACCCACAGCAGAAGGGTCAACACGGCAGGCAAACCTGCCGCGTTATCAGACAACTCAGATAGAGCGGGCCCGCATTTCGAAAATCAGTTTTTCGGCGGTGCAGGTGAATTGCAGGCGGGCTTTCAGGATCACGCCGTTGGCGCCCTGGGTCAGTTCGCTGCTCACTTGAGCTTCGGCAGTGACCTGTTTGGCCAGTGCTTCATAGGCAGCCAGCTTGGCGCGGGCATCAGCCTCGGCAGCGGCTTCAATCACCAGATCCATCACATCGTCGCCTTCGCCGATGATGGTGCCGATCTCGGCAAAACAGCCGCAGCTGTCACAGGTTTCGTTCAGTTCAACTTTCTCGTCTACAGACATTTTCTACTCCTACTGCTTATTTCGGATGATTTGCGTCGTCACGCATCGCCTTGCGAAAATCTTTGATGGCGGTACCCAGATCCTCACCTGCACTGGCAAGACGCTTGCTGCCGAAGACCAGCACAACGACCAGCAAGAGGATCAGCATATGCCAGATATGAATTCCACCGAGTCCCATAGGGATACTCCCTCACAAAGAGATATCTGTTACTTGTATCAAAATAGAGCGCAGGGATTGTTGGGCAAAATCAAGGCAGGTGCAAGTGAGCAAATAAATCATAGCCAAAAAATAGGGCGACCCAAAGGTCGCCATATTGATTGTGCTACATGTCCCCTCAACCGCTACATCCTGTACCAGTGGTTCATGCGAACCTGAGACCATTTGAGGATAAGATCGCCAAGATATGAAAACAAATGGTATAAATTCATCTTAGAATTGAAGAGGATTCATATCATGCTGCTGGAACAACTGGGTCGCATCGACCTCAATTTGCTGATTATCCTGCAGGTACTGCTGGAGGAGCGCAACGGCAGCAAGGCGGCACGCCGCCTTCATCTGAGCCAGTCCGCCGTCAGCAAAGCCCTCGGCCGTCTGCGCGATACCTTCAATGATCCCCTCTTCATCCGCTCTGCCTACGGGCTGGAACCCACCGGCCGTGCCCTTGCACTGCAGCAGCAGTTGCAACCCATCCTGCTGTCGCTGGACAACCTGATCCAGCCGCCCGAGTTCGACCCCGCCAGCTCGGAGCGAGAGTTCGTCATCGCCAGCATGGACAGCGCCTTCACCCTGTTTGCCCCGCTCTACCTGAGCGAGCTGAAGCGGCAGGCACCAAGGATCCGCTTGCGTTACGAGGAGTGGACCGAGAACAGTCTAACCGAGATGAGTCAGGGACAGGTGGACATCGCCTTCGCGGTGCGAGAGAACTGCATCAGCTCCGATTATCGGCTCGATACCCTGCCCGACAGCATCTGTCAGCGAGTGCTGGCGGTCGATGATCTCACCTGTCTGGTGCAGCAGCACCACCCCGCGCTGCGAGAGCCCAACTGGAATCTGGAGCACTACCTCAGTTATCCCCATGTGCAGACTTACTGCGAGGGGCGGGACCGCTGGATGCTGGATCACAAGCTGGCAGAGCAGGATCTCTACCGACGTATCGAGGCAACCGTGCCCTCCTTCGAGGCGGCGCTGCGGATGGGGATGCACTCCGACATGATAGTGACCCTCTCCAGGCTCTACGCTCGCCACGCCACCCAGGTCTATCCGCTGTTGCAGTTGCCGCTGCCCATCGGGTTGGACAGCATCTCCCATCTGCTCATCTGGCATCAGCGTCACAGCGAGGATCCGGGCCACCGCTGGCTGCGGGAATTGCTGCTCTCCCTCATCATGAGCAAACTAGAACCCGCTGCGACCACTCACGGGTGACCGCCCCCCCTTCTCGGCGGCACAAAAAACGGGGCTCTGCGTAGCCCCGTTTCATTCACTTCAAGATGTAACCCACTCAGCCCTGACCGGTCACCGCCAGATAGTGATGCACCCCGTCCAGCAGCATCTGTACCGAGATCATCACCAGCAGCATACCCATCAGCCGCTCCACCGCAGTGAGTCCCCGCTCACCCAGCAGCTTGTTGAATACCTCGTAGAACATCAGGATCACCGCGCTGGCAGCCCAGGCCAGAAAGAGTGCCAGCGACCAGTCCACCATCCGGGTCGGCTCCTGATTGGCCAGCAGCATCAAAGAGGCGAGGATCGAGGGGCCGGCAATCATCGGGATCGCCATCGGCACCAGGAAGGGCTCCTCGCCCGCCGCCAGCCCGGTCACCCCCCCTTCACTCGGGAAGATCATCTTGATGGCGATCAGGAACAGGATAATGCCCCCCGCAATGCTGACCGCCTCCTGCCGCAGGTTGAGGAAACCGAGGATCTGCTGACCGACGAACAGGAACAGCATCATGATGGCCAGCGAGAAGAGCAGCTCGCGCACCATCACCTTGCGACGTCGCTTGGGATCGATATGACGCAGGATAGAGAGGAAGACCGGCAGGTTGCCCAGCGGGTCCATGATCAGAAACAGCATGACTGCGGCAGAAAAAGTATCCATACAACGCCCGGGCTACGCCCTGAATAGGGAAAAGAGAGGGGGCGAAATATAGCAAAGGGCGAAGAATTGAGCGAGCGCCATGATGCGCTCGCAGCGGGATTAACCGTGGTTGCAGATCTTGTCGGCACGGGTCTGGAAACCCTCGGCCGAGTCGATGAATTTGCCGCGGGCAGCCAGAAAGTCGATCAGCGCTTCCGCATCCATCTCGCTGGCGCTGCAGGTATGAAAACGGGCTTCGGCACCGAACCGTTCGGCCATCGCCTGTTTCAGGCTGGCACGGGTAAATTGCCCCCCTTGTGCCAACATCATCTCCATCACTTCGTGACCATGAACCGATTGCGACATCTCTCACCTCAATAATGAACATATTTAATGCCAATTAAATATCTCCCCGCCCGGAGGGATCTTGATATAGGCCAATAAATTGCGCATTTCCTGGTCAGGGGAGTGGTCACCGCCACCGCTTTGTCGATAATGTGGCAACCCGCGTCAGGGATCGCTACACTGGCGCCCCTTTTTGGCCATCGCAGACAATGTATAAGGATATTGGCGTCATGCTGTTCCATGGAGAGGCTCTCAAGCCCTGGCAGATCTGGACCCGCCGACCACTCTGGCTCAAGACCCTGATCGGCATGCTGACAGGGGTGGGTCTGGGCGTCGGCTTTGAAGAGCAAGCCCTGCTGCTCAAGCCCCTTGGCGTCCTGTTCGTCAACACCATCCAGATGCTGATGGTGCCCCTCATTTTCTGCTCGGTCATCGCCGGTCTCACCTCGCTGCTCAAGGGCAAGGCCCTCGATCGCATCGGCAGCAAGGCGATCTGCCTCTACTTCTGCTCGACCGCCATCGCCATCTGCATCGGCCTGATGATGGGCTGGCTGCTGGAACCCGGCATGGGTGCCGACATGGGCCCCTATGAGCGGATCGGCATGTCGGAACCACCCACCCTGGCCAGCGTGCTGAGCCATCTGGTACCGAGCAATCCGGTACAGGCGATGGTGGATGGCAAGATCCTGCAAGTGATCGTCTTTGCGGTGGCGCTGGCGGTCGCCCTCAATGCCAGCGGTCGCCGTGGCCGTCCCGCCATCCTCTTCTTCACCTCGCTGGCCGAGGGGATGTTCAAGCTGACCCAGATGGTGATGGCGCTCGCCCCTTACGGTGTCTGCGCCCTGATGGCCTGGATGACTGGCAAGTACGGTCTCGACCTGCTGCTGCCGCTGCTCAAGGTGATCGGCGCCGTCTACCTCGGCTGTCTGCTGCACGTGCTCGGGGTCTACAGCACTCTGCTGCTCCTGCTGGCACGGCTCAATCCGCTGCACTACTTCAAGAGCATCGTTGATGCACAGGCGGTGGCCTTCACCAGCAGCTCCAGCAACTCCACCCTGCCCATCAGTCTGGCCTGCGCCGAGAAGCGGCTGGGAGTCTCCCCCGCCATCACCGCCAAGGTGCTGCCCATCGGCGCCACCATCAACATGGATGGCACCGCCCTCTATCAGGGAGTGACTGCGCTGTTCGTGGCTCAGGCATTCGGGGTGGATCTGCACATGGTCGATTACCTGACCATCATCAGCATCGCTACCTTGGCCAGTATCGGCACCGCTGGCACCCCAGGCACCGGGTTGATGCTGCTGACCCTGACCCTGACGGCGGTGGGCTTGCCGCTGGAAGGGGTGGCACTGATTGCAGGCATTGACCGGATCCTCGACATGGCGCGCACCACGGTCAATGTTTCAGGGGATATTCTGGTGTCGGTGCTGATCGCCCGCAGCGAAAACGAGCTGGATCTGGCGACCTATCACGATGCCAGCGCAGGGGAAGATATCGAGTTCCCGCCGCGCTAGCGGAAGAGAGATCAGCTGTCGTGGGGATCGTGATGACAGCGCCAGCAGACGTCGAAGTTGGCGCCGTTCTCCTCCCCGCACTGGCCGCACAGCCAGCCGTTACCCTGACGCTGCTGGTAACGCTCGATGACCCTTCCTGCCTTGCTACGATCCTCGGCCCGCACCATCAGGGTCACCTGCAACATGTCGACCGGCAGTTCGCCAAGGGCGCCCGACAGCCCCTCGCCATTGAGGCGCACCAGCACCCCTTCCGCCTCCAGCGCCCCTTTCAACGCGTGCGCCTCCAGGGTGTGTGAGGCGCGATAGAGATTGATCCAGTTATCCATAGCTCCCCCTTACAACAGCTTGTCGATGCCAAACTCGGCGCCGTTCTCAATCATGAAATCGATGAATGCCCGCAACTTGCGCGGCATCAGTTGCCGCTCCGGAAACAACAAATAAATCGGCACCCTGGGCTGCTGCCACTCTGGCAGCAGGATCACCAATTCGCCGCTGGCCAGCTCATCCTGACAGAGCATAGCGGGTAACGAGGCCAACCCCAGCCCCGCCTTCGCCGCCTCCCGGGCACAGGTAATATTATTGACCCGAAAACGGGATGGGGGGTCAACCAACACCTCTCTGCCATCCAGCTCGAAGCACCAGTGAGAGGCGAGAAACCCGCTGCTCACCGTCACCCGCTCGTGGTTGGCCAGATCCTCCGGCCGCTCGATGACCGGACTACGGGCCAGATAGTCCGGGCTGGCACAGAGCAGCCGCCCGGTGCTCCAGAGTCGGCGCGCCGCCAGATTGGAGTCGCTCATGTCGCCAATCCGCACCACCGCATCCAGCCCTTCACTGATGGGATCCACCACCCGGTTGGTCAGTTCCAGCTCCACCTGCAGGGCGGGATAGGCCTGCAAAAACTTGGCGACCAAGCGCCCAACCACCAGTTGCCCCGTCTCGATGGGCACCGCCAGTTTGAGGGTGCCGGTCACCTCCTGCTGGCTGGCGCTCAGCATCAGCTCGGCTTCGGTCAGGGCATCGACCGCCTTGCTGCAGTGCAGGTAGTACTTCTCCCCCTCCTCGGTCAAAGTGAGCTGACGAGTGGAGCGATAGAGCAGACGCACACCGAGCCGCTGTTCAAGCTCGGCGATGCGGCGACTGACCATCGCCTTGGTCATCCCCAGCTCGCGGGCAGCCCCCGTAAACGAGCCCTTGTCGACGATACGCACCAGAATTAACGCGGCATTGAGATCCATTGTTGCACCAGTGAAACTGTATATCTCGTGAACCAATACTAATCGAAACAGTTGACCAGTGTTAGCCTGCGCCCCTTAAGTTCAGGAATCACAAAAATGAGTCAACACAAAAAAATTCCCCTGCTGGCAGCCATGATATTGGCGCTGCTCGGTCTGCTGTTCGCCGGTTACTGGTATCTTCACGGCCGCTATTTTGAAAGCACCGACAACGCCTATCTGCAAAGTGAAGTGACCGGGATCAGCTCCAAGCTGCCCGGCTATATCCGCGAAGTGCTGGTCACCGACAACCAGCCGGTCAAAGCGGGCCAACTGATCGCTCGGCTCGATGATCGCGAATACAAAACCAGGGTCGCGGAGGCCGAAGCCGACCTGCGCCTCAATCAGGCGACGGCCGAAAATCTGGCGGCCACCCGCACCCAACAACTGAGCCTGATCCAGCAGGCCGAGGCCAAGGTCGCCTCCGCCAAGGCCGAACAGCTGCGCGCCAGCCAGCAGGTCAACCGGATCAGTCAGCTCAACCAGCGCCACTACAGCTCGCAAGACAGTCTGGACGAGGTGCGTGCCGGCCTGCAGGTCAATCAGGCGCAAGCCCGGGAGGCCCAAGCCGCCCTGCAAGCGGCCCGTGAGCGACTGCTGGTACTGGATGCCGAGCGCAAACAGAATCTGGCCAAGCTGGCATTGAGCGAAGCGCAACTGGAGCAGGCCAAGCTGGAGCTAGGTTATACCGAGCTGCGGGCACCGGCCGATGGCATCATCGGCAAGCGCAGCCTGCGGGAAGGGCTCTACGTCCAGTCCGGTATGCAGGTCGCCAGCCTGGTGCCGCTGCAGCAGGTGTGGGTCGAGGCCAACTTCAAGGAGACCCAGCTCGCCCATATGCAGCCGGGCCAGAAGGTCGAAGTGGTACTCGATGCCTACCCGGATCAACCGGTCGAGGGGATCATCGACAGCCTGGCTCCGGCGACCGGCGCCAAGTTCGCTCTGCTGCCGCCGGAGAATGCCACCGGCAACTTCACCAAAATTGTGCAGCGGGTGCCGGTGAAGATCCGCATCCCCGAGCCGGGCCCGCTGGCAGGCAAGCTGCTGCCGGGTCTCTCGACCGAAGTGATCGTGGATACCCGCACTCCTGATCCCGTGGTGGCTGCCAACTGATGGAACCCATTCCACGTCGCAACTGGATCGCGGTCATGGGGGGCCTTATCGGCGCCTTCATGGCCATCCTCGATATCCAGATCACCAATGCCTCTCTGAAGGATATTCAGGGGGCCCTGTCGGCCACCCTGAGCGAGAGCTCCTGGATCTCCACCTCCTATCTGGTGGCGGAGATGATCGCCATCCCCCTGAGCGGCTGGTTGAGCCGGGGGTTGAGCGTGCGCCGCTACCTGCTCTGGACCACCGGTGCGTTTATCGCCGCCTCCGTGCTCTGCTCGTTCAGCTGGAACCTCACCAGCATGATCGTCTTCCGGGCGCTGCAAGGCTTCACTGGCGGGGCGCTGATCCCGATGGCCTTCTCCCTCATCGTCACCCTGTTGCCGTTACAGAAGCGGGCCACCGGCATGGCGCTGTTTGGCCTCTGCGCCACCTTCGCCCCCGCCATCGGCCCAACCCTCGGTGGCTGGCTCACCGAGCAGATGTCGTGGCACTACATCTTCTATCTCAACGTGCCGCCAGGATTGCTGGTGATGGCCATGCTGGCCCACGGGCTGGATAAAAAACCGGTGGACTGGGCCGTGATCAAGCGGGTGGATCTCATCGGGATTGTCACCATGGCGCTTGGCCTCGGCTTGCTGGAGGTGGTACTGGAAGAGGGCAACCGGGAAGACTGGTTCGGCTCAAGCTTCATCGTGCGACTGGCAGTCATTTCGGCGGTGGCGCTGGTATTCTTCGTCATCAGCCAGCTGATCCGCCGTCACCCGCTGGTCAATCTGCGGCTGCTGCACAACCCGCGCTTCGCGCTGGCCTGCTTCGCCTATCTGATCCTCGGCATGGCGTTGATGGGCTCCATCTATGTGCTGCCGCTCTACATGACCCAGATCCACAACTACAACGCGCTGGAAATCGGCGAGGTACTGATGTGGATGGGGCTGCCGCAACTGCTGGTGCTACCGCTGGTACCCAGGCTGACCCACAAGATAGACCCGCGCTATCTGGTGAGCTTCGGCTTCCTTATCTTCGCCGTCAGCTGCTTTATGAACGTCAACATGAGTGCAGACTACGCCGGGCCGCAGCTGATCCAGTCGCTTATCGTGCGGGCGCTGGGGCAGCCCTTCATCATGGTGCCGCTCTCCCTGGTCGCCACCGCCAGCCTGAGCCACGACGAGATCCCCTCCTCCTCGACCCTGCTCAACGTGCTGCGCAACCTGGGTGGTGCGTTCGGTATCGCCATCATCGCGACCCTGCTCGACAACGATACCCGCACCCACGTGCTGCAAATTGGCAGCACTCTGGCCGCCAGCAGTATCGAGGGGCAGAGCTATCTGCTGCAACTGGCCCAGAGCATGATGGCGCAGGGTTCAGGCCCAGAGATAGCCCAGCAGCAAGCCCACGCCATGCTGGCCAATACCATCAACCGGGAGGCGGCCATCATGGCCTACAACCAGGTGTTCTACATCATGGGGATCTTCCTGCTGATCGCCAGCGGCCTGATGCTGTTGCTCAAATCCCCCGCCCCACGGGCAGCAGATGCCGAACCGCTAGAGGCGTGAAACAACGCCGGGCATAAAACGAAAAACGGGCTAATGCCCGTTTTTCGTTATCTGTTACCTGCACTCAACCAGAAAGCGTTATCCCGCCAGCGACCCCGCAATCAGGAATTGCGCCGCGAAGTAGCTGCTCATCACCCAGGCGCTGGCGTGGGGAAAGGGGCGGCGGAAGCGATCGAGCGCCAGCATGCTGTCGGAGAAGAGGAACATCAGCGCCCCCACCAGAGCGGCAGCAGAACCGGCTGTGAGAGAGGCGTGCCAGGCCCCGGCAGCCACCCAGGCCATGCCGATGATCACCAGCATGTAGCAGAAGACCGGGATCCGCATCTCCCCAAGCTTGCCCCACAGCAGGCCAAAGACCATGCCGGCGATCAGCAACAGCAGCAAACCATCCACCAGATTGAGCAGCAATGGTCCTTGGGCAAAACCGACGATATAGCAGAGATGCGCGACAAGAAATGCCGCCAACCCCTGAATGAAGCGATCGCTTGGCAGCATCAGCAGCACATCGCCCGCCAGCGAGAGACAAAGGCCGAGCAGGATCCAGGCGTGGGAACCGTCGTGGTCATAACTCTGGTAGCCGAACGCCAACGCGATGATAAGCAGCATGGTCAGCGGCTTGCTGATATAGAACTGGCGGCTGTCTGAACCGTAGGCCGCACGGATATGCCACCAACCTGAAGCGATGATCAAGAAACTCAATAACATGCCCTGCTCCTCACCTGTTGCTCGCAGTCATACGGCAACCGTTTTTATCATGATGCAGGGTAACAAATTCCCTCCCCCAGTGGCAGGGGTGCTGATCAAATGGACAGACTAAGCCTAAAGTCTAATTGCCGCCCCGAGTGGTTCAGGGCATAAGTGACGGGTCTGGAGGATCACCATGGAAGAAGCTATGAAGAACTATCTGCCCGCCATCGATATCATGATGTGCCATCTGGGGATCAGCTTTGAGCAGGCCTGTGAACAACTGGGTCTTAGCCAGCAGGAGCAACAGGCGCTGGATCAGTTGCAGCAACAGCAGAGCCAAGCCAACTAAGCCCTCTCGTTATTGGATATCATGATGCGCTATCTGGGGATCAGCTTTGAGCAGGCCTGCGAACAACTGGGTCTCAGCCAGCAGGAGCAACAGGCACTGGATCAGCTGCAGCAACAGCAGAGCCAAGCCAACTAAGCCCTCCCGTTATTGGATATCATGATGCGCCATCCGGGGATCAGCTTTGAGCAGGCCTGCGAACAACTGGGTCTCAGCCAGCAGGAGCAACAGGCACTGGATCAGTTGCAGCAACAGCAGAGCCAAGCCAACTAACTTGAGTTGAATCATGAAAGAGAAGACCGCCAGCAGGCGGTCTTCTCTTTTAGTCTTGGTGATAACCAGACGGCATCATGCAATACCTGCAAGCAGGCGACTCCAGTTGCGTTTACCTGCGATAAAGCCGTCCCGCAGGGCCCGATACTCCAGTTGCAGCTTGAGGCGGTCATAGCGCGCCAGCGCCTTGCGCTTGCGCAGCTCCAGCAGCCGCTTGCGACTGGCGTAATAGTGTTGCAACTGCTGGCTCAGCTTGTCGTACTCCTCCTGCAGCAGCGCCTGCCACAGTTCGCGATCTTCCTGCTTGCGCAACTTGGCTTGTGCCCGTTTCAGCTGCATCTGCAGCCGGGCTTGTTCGATACGCTCCTCCGGCGAGGATCTGAGATCCCCCGCCAGACCACACCAGGAGGCGAGCCGGATCAACCACTTGGTCGGATCGAACTGCCACCAGTGAATGCCGTTGCGGTAGTCATTCTCGAACAGGTGGTGAAAGTTGTGGTACCCCTCGCCAAAGGTAAAAAAGGCCAGGATGCCGTTATCGCGAGCGGTATTGCGGTCGGTATAGGGCTGACTGCCCCAGATGTGGGCCAGCGAGTTGATGAAGAAGGTGGTGTGGTGAGTCATCACCATCCTCAGCACGCCCGCCAACAGCAACATGCCGAGCAAGTCCCCGTGCCACAGGCCGAGCAGCAGCGGCAGCCCCAGATTAGCCGCCAGCGCCAGCGTCAGATAGTGACGGTGCTGAAACGCGACCACCGGGTTGTTCTGCAGATCACGCACATTGCTGTAATCGCCATAGCGATCTCCCTGATGTTCCCGCAGCATCCAGCCGATGTGGGAATACCAGAAACCGCGCCCCGCGCTGTAGGGGTCTTTATCGTTGTCATCCACATGACGATGGTGACGGCGGTGATCGGCCGACCAGTGCAGGGCAGAATTCTGCAGCGCCAACGCACCGCCGATGGCAAACAACCACTGCAAAGCGGGGTGCGCCTTGTAGGCCTTGTGCGACCAGAGCCGGTGATAGCCTGCGGTGATGGAGAGACCACTCAGGCAGAACAACAACAGGAAACTGGCCCACTGCCAGAGATCGTAACCGTGGCTCACGCCGTACCAGGGCACGACAATCAACGCCACTATCCCGGAGAGGGAGAACAGCAGGGTATTGGTGAAAATAATGGGGGGTCTGGCCATCTCATTGCATCCTTTCAGCGAACAGCTGTTCGCCATTTTCTATGGTGATTTCCTCACGGTCAATGGTAAAAAAGTAGGATACAAACCTGATCCTGAGGCGCCTTCGGGTTATCATTTGTCCTCGTTAAGCTGAAGGTGACTGATTTCGTGGGTATTCGCGCTCAACAAAAAGAAAAAACCCGGCGTACATTGATCGATGCTGCATTCAGCCAACTGTGCGCCAATCGGAGTTTCTCCAATCTCAGCCTGCGGGAAGTCGCTCGTGAAGCGGGCATCGCGCCCACCTCTTTCTATCGCCACTTTCGCGATATGGAGGAACTGGGCCTGACCCTGGTTGACGAAGGAGGTCTCACCCTGCGCCAACTGATGCGCCAAGCACGCCAGCGCATTGCCGGTGGTGGCAGTGTCATCAGCACCTCGGTGCAGACCTTTATGGAGTTCGTCGAGAACAACCCCAACATCTTCCGGCTGCTGCTGCGGGAACGCTCCGGCACCTCGGCCGCCTTTCGTCAGGCGGTGGCTCGCGAAATCCAGCACTTCATTGCCGAGCTGACCGATTATCTGGAAGCCACTACAGAAGCACCACGGGAAGATGCCTACATCCAGGCAGAAGCCATGGTCACCATCGTCTTCAGTGCCGGTGCCGATGCGCTCGACATGACCAGCGAAGAGTGCCGGGCACTCTCCGACCGAACAATTCGCCAACTGCGGATGATCGCCATGGGCGCCGAGGTACAAAACCAGAAGCGCCGTGAACCTCACCCATGACCACAGGATGGAGAACGATATGACTGAACAGCTTATGATCCCGAAAAAACCGCTCGCCATGGCCATGCTGATTGGTATCTGTGGCGATGCCTCTCTGGCCGTGCTGACCAACTCGGTCGTGCCTTTCTCCTTCTTCCCGCTGATTGCCCTCTGGCTGGCGGCCTATCAGCTGTTCCAGCACTATCGCCATGAACCCATGGTGGGCAACACCCCCATCTGTACCCTGCTCTGCTTCTTTATCGGTGTCTTCGGTCACTCCGCGCTGCTCAAGGTGCAATACCCGGAGCTTGGCAGCAACTTCTTTTCCCTGATCATGATGCTGCTGTTACTGGCAGCCCTCTCCATCAAGCTCGGCCTGAGCATTGGCAACAAAGAGAAGCCCTGATAAATCGACCGAGTGATGGTAATCAGCTGATAGATAAAGCAAATAGGCCTTCCCGTCGGGAAGGCCTATTTGCTTGAGCGATACCTGATTAATACGGCAATCTCGGTATTCCCAACCTAGCCAAGCTACTGGGCTTCAAGATCGATGTCCAGATGGAAGAGGAGGTCGTCAATATAGAACTGCCCTGTAGTCAGCAAGCAGCAGAAGCCTGATTTGACCACCTGCTGGATCGTTCAAATGGCTGTAAATGAAGCTGATATAACGCAGATATAGATAGAAATGGTGGGAATAACCGGCTATCTGGCACTCTTACTTGGCAGAGAAAAGCCAGATATTGGTGGTTTAAGGCGCTAAAAATACAAAAGCCCGGTTATGAAACCGGGCTTTGTGTTGGTTCTTGCGTACAAATCTGTGGGACTTATGGGCAAGATCGCACATAGCAAAAAGGCCTTCCCATCAGGGAAGGCCTTCAAATTAGTGGCGGAGCGGACGGGACTCGAACCCGCGACCCCCGGCGTGACAGGCCGGTATTCTAACCGACTGAACTACC